>JAZNGJ010000015.1:0-63686 GCA_045576415.1 Faecousia sp.
TCGCACAAGCTTCAAGTCTCCACGGAAACCGGGTCGTATGCTCCATGCCATTGAAGCGCGCCCGGGATCCTTAACCCCCAGCATCCACCCTAAACTGGGCGTAAAAAGCAGACACCAGGGACTTCATCGATGTGCCCTTCAAAGGATTTTTAGGCCCTTCCTGGAAAATGGCCATCCTGACTAGGATACTGCGCCGTCGAAATGTATATTAACATGAATTTTATGAATATACAAGTATTATTTCATAAAATACAGAATTATTTACGATTTATTCACTCCGGTTGATAAACC
Source organism: Faecousia sp. (assembly GCA_045576415.1). Classification (GTDB taxonomy): domain Bacteria; phylum Bacillota; class Clostridia; order Oscillospirales; family Oscillospiraceae; genus Faecousia. The sequence goes on from JAZNGJ010000015.1 coordinate 292, forward strand.
AATCCTCTACGATATCGCTGTGGGTCACCACGATCTCGATATCCTCCAATTCCTCTTTTGAGAAAAAACGCAGGTCCCGGGATTCGGCGCTGATCTTCATTTGCGGCTGCTCCTCCAGCTCCAAACCGAATACCACGATCACCATCCGCCAGATACTTCCATCCCGGAATGCAGCGATCCGTCCCGGTTCGCCGTAGACTGCCAGCTTGCAAAACTTCTCTTTCGGGATCCGCAAGCCCAATTCTTCGTATATTTCCCGGGCAATGGCCTGCAGCTCTGTTTCTGTCTTTTTCACACCGCCGCCAACGAGACCCCAAGTGTTGGAATCCCGCCGTTTTTCCAAAAGCAGCTTTCCCTTACAAGTGATGATAGCGTTGGCACCCAAGTGGGCGGGCATGGTTGTTTTCGGTGCATTGGGATCATTCCGGTAAAATTTCACGATGGACATATTCAGACCTCCGTTTTTGTTCAGATAAATAATCGTTTACGGTAGCAGAACAAATGATGCGGAAATCTTCCGTCTACCATGTCATTCCGAGGCCCCAAAGGGGCCGTGGGAATCTCCTAGTACAATCTCCGGTCTTGCACAGCAGTTCTATGGATGGTACCGGGAGATTGCCACGGGCAGCATAGCTGCCCTCGCAATGACATACTTCTTTTTTAGTGCGCCGCTTACTAAGCTAAACAATCATTTATAGCATTATATCGCAGTATATATATCTTTTCCACCCTAAAATTCATCGGGCACCGGTTTCGTTACGCCGGTGCGGCGGGCCTTGTCCAAACCGCCTGACATATGGCCATCCGGATTCTGGGCAAACTTTGCCCGTCGGATGATGTCCTCCCCAAACTTATCCCGCAGCGCATCCACCGTTTCATCCAGCCGCAGCTTTTTCTCATACTGCACCGGTGTCATTCCGGAAAACAGGTCAAACTGCTGGTACGGCTCACTGCTGAGCCTAGTCATCTGCACACCCAGCTGCCGCATAGGCGTTACACCGTCCCACGCTTCGTCAAAAATCTTACAGGCTGCCTCAAATATCTCTGTTGTGATATTGGTTGCTCCGTGCAGCTTCATCTGGTGGGAAAAATGGTGGAATTCATTGGTACGCAAATGAATGGATATACAGCTTCCGCATTTGCCGTCCTGCCGCATCCGGCTGGCAACAGTCTCGCAAAGGCTTAATATGACCTGATAGGCCTGTTCGTGGGTCAAAACATCCTGTACCGTGGTCACGGAAGTTCCGTAGCCTTTGGTTTGCGCCGGCGCCGGTGTCACAGCATCTGCATTGCGCCCGTTGGCAAAGTGCCAGATGGTCTCTCCATGCTTACCCAGCCGCTTACGGAGCACCTTTACATCCGCTTTGGCAAGATCACCGATGGTATAGATGCCGTACAGTTTCAGCTTTCTTTCCGTAGCTGCACCCACCAGAAACAGATCCCGCACCGGGAGCGGCCACATCTTACTTTCCATTTCCTCCGGAAACAGGGTGTGGACCTTATTGGGCTTTTCGAAATCCCCTGCCATTTTGGCCAACAGCTTATTGCTGGAAATACCCACATTGACGGTAAAACCCAGTTCCTCCCAGATCCGCTTACGCATGGTCTCCGCGGCAAGCCGGGGACTTCCCCACAGCCGCTCCGTACCGGTCATATCCACCCACGCTTCATCGATGGAATACTGCTCCACACAGGGGCTGAACTGCCGCAGCATGGCAACAAAATGGCGGGACGCTTCTACATACAAGGCGTAATCCGGCGGCACGATCCGCAGCTCGGGACATTTTTCCAGCGCCTGAAACAGAGGTTCCCCCGTCTGGATGCCGTATTTCTTGGCCGGTGTGGATTTGGCAAGGATGATACTGTGGCGGGATTCCTTATCCCCTGCCACCACAGACGGAACATCCCGCAGATCCTCCGTTTCCCCCAGAACCTTTACCCGGTAGGCTGCCGTCCAGCTTAGAAACGCCGAATTGGCATCCACATGAAAAATTACTCTCTGTGCCATCAGTAAACCCTCCTGTGGATGCACCAGTTATGGGTACGGATGGTATATTTCAGCTCAAACATCCATTCCTTCCCCTTTACCATGGCTTTGCATAGAAAGATCTGGGCTTCAATGCCCACATACTGGATCGGTTTCATACTGATGATCTCATCGATATCGACGCGGAGCAGCTGGTGCTCCTCATCCTCCATGCGAAGCCGTAGGGGTCTGATCTCTCCACCTGCACTGCAAACCGATATCACATCCACCGGCTGATTACGCACCAATGCCGCTCACCTCCTTGTTTGCCAATATTGTAGCACATTCGTTCGTATTTAGCAAGAGGGATTTTGTGGTTGCTCATCATCACAAAGTTTGCTATAATGCAGAAAAGAGGTGAAAATCATGCTGAAATACCGCTGTCTGGTTCTTGACCATGACGATACCGTTGTGCAAACAGAGAAAACCCTCGGTTATCCCTATTTCTGCGAAATCCTTGACCGGTTCCGCCCCGGTCAGACCATATCCTTTGAAGATTATGTGCTGGACTGCCACAACCATGGCTTTGCGGAAATGTGTATTCGACGCTGGGATTTTACGCCCGAGGAGCAAAAAGAGGAATACCGGGGCTGGATGGACTATGTTATGACCCACATTCCGGATGTCTTCCCCGGCATTGGCGATGTGATCCGCCGGCAGAAGGCAGAAGGCGGCCTTATCTGCGTGGTTTCTCATTCCAGCACCGAAAATATTACGCGGGACTACATTCACTATTTCGGAATTCAGCCGGATGCCATTTACGGTTGGGATCTACCGCAGGAGCAACGGAAACCCAACCCCTATCCCCTGCTGGATATCATGAAAAAATACGATCTTGCGCCATCTGATATTCTGGTTGTGGACGATATGAAGCTGGCATGGAAAATGGCACATCCCCTTGATGTCCCCATCGCCTTTGCCGCATGGGGAAAGCTGGAGTTTCCCGAATTGAGCAAGGAAATGAATGGGTTATGCAACTACAGTTTTGCTTCGCCGGCAGCGCTTTCTGAATTCTTATTTGAGGAGTAAATCATGGCACGAGAAGAATCCGCGATCTTTACTACCCTTTGTATGCTTTCTGACGGCAGCGGGAATATTCTGGTGGAGGACCGAAAAGATCCCGACTGGCCCGGTATTTGCTTTCCCGGCGGTCATGTAGAACCGGGGGAATCCTTTACAGAGGCCGCGGTTCGGGAAATGCAGGAAGAAACAGGATTGACCGTTCTGGATCCCAGACTTTGCGGCATCAAGCAGTTTCAGACAAAAAACTGTGCCCGGTATGTGGTATTCTTTTACAAAGCCACACAGTGGACAGGCACCCTGCAATCATCAGATGAAGGCGAAGTTTTCTGGATCCCCAGAAAAGATCTTGAAAAATATAAGGCTGTGGATGATTTTATGAACATGGTCAAGGTAATGGAAAGCGACACACTGAACGAATTTTACTATTATCTGGAAGACGGTTCTTGGGGTCTGAAGCTGCTGTGACCGCTTGACAGCCGTGGTATAATTCTCTTGACAAGGAGGTGAGCCGTTTGGAAAAGCAGAGCATCAAGGTCATATCCACAAACCGGGAAGCCCGGCACGAATATTTCATCGAAGAAGAAATGGAGGCCGGAATCGAGCTGGTAGGCACGGAAGTCAAATCCATCCGCGCAGGTACATTGAACCTGAAGGACGCCTGGTGCGGTATCAAAGACGGCGAGCTTCTGGTCAATCAGATGCATATTTCCCCCTATGAGCATGGAAACCGCTTCAATGTGGATTCCCGCCGGCCCAGACGGCTGTTAATGCACCGACGTGAGATCATGCGCCTCTACGGCAAGGTCAAGCAGGACGGCTACGCACTGATCCCCCTGTCTGTTTACTTTAAGGGCAGCCGGGTTAAGGTCAAGGTGGGGCTGTGCAAGGGTAAAAAGCACTATGATAAAAGACAATCCGCGGCTGTAGCCGACGCCAAGCGTCAGATCGACCGCGCTATGAAGGAGAGATACTAAAATGGCAAATCCTACTTTTAAGATCACAATGGCAAACGGCGGCGTTATCGAAGGCGAGCTGTATCCCGAAAAGGCACCCCAGAGCGTGTATAATTTTATTGATCTTGCCAATCATAACTACTATGACGGTCTGATCTTCCACCGTGTCATTTCCGGCTTTATGATCCAGGGCGGCTGCCCCGAAGGTACCGGTATGGGCGGCCCCGGCTATTGCATCAAGGGCGAGTTTTTCTTCAACGGTGTCAAGAACGATCTGAAGCACAAGCGCGGCGTTCTTTCCATGGCCCGTTCCTCTTCCCCCAACAGCGCCGGCAGCCAGTTCTTCATCATGCATCAGGATGCCAAGCATCTGGACGGCCAGTATGCGGCATTCGGTAAGGTAACTTCCGGCATGGATGTTGTGGACGCCATTGCAGCCACCAAGACCGGTATGCAGGACCGGCCTGTGGAAGAGCAGAAGATCGCTTCCATTACCGTAGACACCAAGGGCGAGACCTATCCCGAGCCCAAGAAGCTCCCGGATCCCTACGGCCGTTTCTAATTTATGAATCACCGGGGTGTTCTGCACCCCGGAACCCAACCAATCTATCCGGGGATGTACTGGTTTCGACGGGGGTAGTGAGGCTGGAATAGCGGGTCGTGGCGCCTGACCACGATAAAACGGGTATTTTTTAAATTTAACTGACAACAATAACGTTGCATTCGCTGCCTAATTAGGCGCGCATCCACCCCGGAAGGTCCACGAGCCGGGCTTGGGTGTGATTTGAGTGGAGCCCGTGCGTATGGTAAGCTTTGCCCATACCATGCATCATGAAGCTACTGAAGGCCGTAGGGTGTTTGTTCCCGCCGGCCTGAGGGAATGCAAATAACAAACTGCACCCGGAGAAGTTCCTTCCAAGTTGCTTTCGGACAGGGGTTCGATTCCCCTCATCTCCACCAAGAAACAAAGATACGAACTCTGTATAACATGGTACAGAGGCGTATTTTCAATCGACATAGAAATACCACAGAGGTAAAAGCCCTCTGTGGTATTTCGTTTTTTATATTATTGTGTAGCTATTTATGTGCGAGGCTCAACAGATACAGTAAATTCAAAAATACCGCTGTATGCCCCCGTTCGGTGAGCAGTGCCGTAAAGCTGAGGATTGATCTGCAATGCACCGTTTGCCATAACAGAATCAGTAAACTCCGCAACAACATAGTTGTGAGTTATCGTACTGTTATTATAAGAAACGCCGCACCTCAATTCGTCCCCATTTTCATTGTACAAACTCAGGCAGCTAACTTCATCTACGCCTGACATTCGCACTGTTACCTGTTCCGCTTCGCTTACATTGATATATCCAGCCTCAAAAGTATAAGCTCCTGTAGAAGCGTCAATCTGTTCAGGGATCATAATGCAATAGCTTGTATCAAGATTATATACTAATTCACTTTGTGCGCTCTGTTGTTCTGTATCGTTTGTAATTTCGGCAGCAAAAGCTGTTGTACCAAGTGAGCAAACCAATACTAAAGACAGAGCGAGGGATATAAACTTTTTCATTTATTCAACCTCCAATACTGTTAGATCAAATTTAACTCTTGCAGAATTAAGCTCAGCCCCTGTTTTGCGGTAGCACTGTATACGCAATTCTGCATTGTATGTACCGGCAGAAAGAGGCTTGTACATTTCAATGTTGTAATACCCCTTACCCGGCTCTACATATCCTGACTGCCAACATTCCTCATTTTCCACATATAACGTCATAAGGAAATAGCAATTATTAGTTTCAGGATTGTGGAAATTAACGTGCTGATAAATCTGATTTGCTTTGAATGTTAGTTTATCAAAGCCGGGAATAGCTATAGTGCCCTCCTGTTGTGTTTCTGTGGCAGTTTTATTGCCTTCCCAATCAACAGCCCCCTCATCAGCTACAAGCCCGTTGCAAGGCCCTTGAGGAGTTGTATCAGCATTGCAACACCTCAGTAGCAGAATCAGGGTGCAAAATAGGAAGATAATCACACCGAACAGTAACCACCTTCGATTCATTTTCATAACACCTGCCTCCTTTCGCTGTTAAGTGTAGCACTTAATCAGCTCAGGCTCTATGCAAAACGGGTGTGTTATTTTTCGTGTTGCCAACGATAAATTGTACTGTTGTCCGCTGCACAGTAATTACATTCACCCTTTATCACTGAATCAATCACGTTCTTGCTATAGTGTTTATTAGGTTGCATAAAATCAGGCAGCTCAAGGTGCAATTTGCCGCACACAAGGCATTTAAGGCGTCTTAACTTGAAAATATGCTGTATGCCCTCAGAATCCCGTACAATTCGTTTACGGTTGTCCCTGACCTCCACAGAGCCGCCACAGGCTGAGCATACAGGAATATCATAATTACGTATGTATGCACAGCCATTCAAAAAGTAACTTTATACCGTGTAGCAATTATCATAAGCACCCTCCCTAATTAAACCACTCCTATATAATAACATATAAAAATAGACCGCACAGCTAATTGCTATGCGGTCCTGATACTAAAACTTACCCAAAAACGGATTCCTATTTCTCAATTCTTCACGTTGGAGAACAATCAACTCTACCGGGGATTTTTGACTTTTTGATCCTACCCTCAAATAGAAGTTAGTGCGAGAATCAATATATTTTTCTAAGTCCCTTCGCACCTCAGGTCTGCGTAATTTTCGCAATGCACTGTTTTTGATTTGCCCTACTCTTGCAGAAGTAACATTCATCTCTGCACCGATCTGTTGCAAGTCTTTCCTGTCATAATAGTACGAACGGATTACTTTTTCTTCTGACGTTTCCAACCTACCGAGTGCAGCCTCTAAGTCATTGTGTAGCTCTTTCTGTACGATACCTTCAATTACATCTTCTGCAATATCTGTATCATCTGCAATCATATCTCCGTATGTACCTTCCTCCCCCTCTTTCAAGGGTGTATCAAGACTAATGGAATAGTTTAATGGATCACGTTTACGCAGATGTGTCGCACCCGTTCTTCCTGATATAATATCCTTAAACACGTTTTTTAGAGGAAAAGTCATGTGTGTTAAAAATGTATATCCTGTTTCAGGCTTGAAGTATTTTACGGCCTTAAGCATTGCAAAATATCCGCTGTCATACAAATCATCAAATTCGATTGACAGAGATATATCCGGGTTATCTAAAAGTTTTTGAAAGCATTGATTTGCCTTCCATTTAACAAAGCCCTCTATCTGTTCCCACAATACAGGGAGGTACTCCGTTTTACCGTTTTGAATTTCTATAGCAAGTTCTTCATTTGTCAAACATTTCCCTCCTTTATAGGTTGTATTATTCATAAATTGGTAGTACAATGAATTTGCAAGTAGTAATGTAGGAGGAGCAAGCGGTGTTAGCCGCTGCCCCGGTGCAAATCCGGGCGCTTGTGCTGGGTGCATTGCTGCACCCAGCTTTTTTGTATAAAAGAATATCAAAGACTACTCATATATATATAGGGCTTTTTCCCATTGCACGGGTACGTCTGTTGATTTCCTTAATCGTGCTTGTAGCAATACTATGGGCATCAAGATTAACTGTTGTATTACAGTTCTGCTCTATAGCATTTACCACCGCCACAGTTGCATTCGTAACAGACTGAATGATTACGGAGCTAAGCTCATCACCGAGCCGTTCGGTTGAAGCGTCAAACATATTGATTGTTCCTGCTCCATTCATTGCCGCTTGCGTATGGTACGGTTGCACAGTACCCGTAGCCATAGCAGGTACAGTGAATGTAACACCGTCTGCAATAGCCTGTAAGCGTTCAAGCAAGGTACTAAAGCTGTTTGCAACCTTGTCAGAGAAGCCGGTCAATGCACCGTCCACCTCTGCCGTAGAAACAACGCCGCCTATGTTGTACTCACCTGCATTAGCCTCTGCTGCAATAGCGTCAGCAAGTCCTGTTACTGTCTTAACAACAGAGCCTTCAGAAGCCTCAATACCCTCACCGATACCGTAGCCGATATTCAAACCGACAATATCACGGAAAAGCCTTGACGGAGAGTGAATACCCAAAGCAGATTTAGCCTTATCAAGCAAACTGCTTGCAACATTACCTACTTTAGTTTTCAGCCAAGACCAGCCGGAGTCAATACCCGAGGAAATACCGTTACAAATATCACTACCAACGCCGGACCAGCCTTTATTTTTAATGGTACTCTTGATGTTGTCCCATTTCGTAGAGGCTGTGGACTTAATGCTGTCCCACTTAGAAGCAAGGTTAGTTTTAACCGTGTCCCAAGTGGAGGAAGCGTTGTTTTTGATTTCCGTCCATTTCGTAGAAATGGTAGATTTCAAATTAGTCCACTTAGTAGAGGCAGTAGATTTGATATTGTCCCACTTTCCTGATAAGGTTGTTTTGATAGACTCCCATTTAGAGGAAGCTGTTGTCTTAATGTTGTCCCAAGCCGTAGAAATGGAGGTTTTAAGGTTAGTCCACTTTGTAGAGGCGGTAGTTTTGATACCCTCCCACGCAGTAGAAAGAGAAGTCTTAATGTTCGTCCATTTCGTTGTAGCCGTGGTTTTCACACTATCCCACGCAGTAGAAATAGTGGATTTCAGATTGTTCCACTTAGTAGAAGCCGTTGTCTTGATACCCTCCCAAGTTGTAGAGAGGGAGGATTTAATGGTATTCCACTTAGTTGTAGCAGTAGTTTTTACGCTATCCCAAGCGTTACTAAGGGTTGTTTTAATGGAGTTAAGAGCATTGCTGAAGAAGCCGGTAATGCTGCTCCATGCGTTCTTAATGCCGTTACACAATCCCTGAATGATATAGCCGCCCATTTCTGCCATTTTAGTAGAGGGCGAATGAATACCGAAAGCATTTTTGAAACCGGTAATAAACGGATTCCAGATATTCTCTACGATCCAATTACCAATATCCTTGAACATATCACCGATACCCTTAAAGAAGCCCTCAATAGTGAGTTTACCCATATCATTCATATACGGCTCAAAATAAGTCTTTTTAAGGTTTTCAAAGCCCGATTTCAGCGAAGCCCACAACGTCTTGCAGAACTCTACTACAAGTGTTGTAGCTCCTCCTACAGCGTTTCCTAAGAGCCTGAAGGCTTTAGAAATAATACCGCTCCAATCAATATTTGTAAGAATACCTATGAGGCCGTTCCACAAATCTCTGCCAAGTTTTCCCCAATCAAGGTTTTCTGCAAAGCCAACGAGTAGATCAAGCGCACCTTTTAGAATGTCACTGATACCGCCTGCAAGGTCACTGAGTATTCCCACCCAATCAATAGCGTTAATAGCATCAGATACTCCCTTGCCAAGAGAAGCCCAATCAAATGTTGTAATAGCACTCCTCATAGTAGCTATAGATGTTCTCATACCTACGGAGAGTGTTGTGCCAAGTTTACTCCAATTAACACCTCTTACAAAGCCGTTAAGACCTTGAGTAAAACCAGCAGCTAAGCCGGGCCAATCATAGTCTGTAAAGACGCTGTGTAGCTTGTCTATTGCAGCATTGAAACCTTGTGCAACTATATTACCGATAGCGGCATAATCACCGTTCTTGAAAGCCTCTTTAATGCGTGATACAAAATCCGTGATACTTGACTCAATCGGTACTTCCTCAAACATTTCAGAGGGAGCAACACTACCTGCGCCACCACCGCCACTATCAGAGGAGCTGTCACTAAGAACATTTAGCTCGTCAAATCCTGCAAGCTGTTTCTGTGCATTTTTTGCTGCCTTACCCGTTTCACCAAGAGAGGCCGCATAGTCCTCTTGTACGGCTATTGCTTTTGTGAAAGTCTTTGCACCTGTGAGAGCAGCTACAAATTTACCTATGTATGTTAGTGCCATAGAGAGGTAATTTATAAGCTTTGTTAGTGCCGGTGTTACAACTGTAAGAATAGGTGCAAAAGCTGTAGCAAAACTATTCTTGAGCTGCGTAAGCCCTGATTTTAATGCAGATAGATCAGCGTTTGTTTGAGTAGAATACTGCGACAGATTTTTGAAGCCGTCTGTAATTGCGGTAAATATACTCATAAAAACTCTAAACACCAACATCTGCTTTAGCATATTTGTTAGCCCTTTAAGTTTACCGGCAAGTCCACCAATAGCTTTTTTACCTGATTTTCCTGCTCTGCTAAAAGACTTTTTAACACCGTCACCCTTAGCTGCTAATTCTGCTGTAGAGGCTGCTGTGTCTTGTACTTGTGCCTTCATTTCTGCCAGTTTATCTTTTGCAAGTTTTAATGCATTGTAATACTTTGCATATTCTGCTGTATCTTTACCAGTTGTATAAGCAGTACCATTAGCTTTCATTGCATTTTGATCATCCTTATACATAGATAATTTTCTCCTTGCGAGATCAATATCATACTGCAAGGACCGCCATGCTTGAGAACTTTGCTTAACTCCTACGGCCTCCATTTTTGCTTGCTTATCGTATAATCTATCAAGTTCACTGTTAGTCTTTTTGATTTCGGCAGTAAGCCACTGATAGTCCTCCGTAGGTATTTTAGTACGTCCGAGTCTATCCAAGTTCGCTTTGATTTCAAGAATACTGCTCTCTAAAGCTGAGGTTTTTGCATCAAATGATGATATAGCACCTGAACTACCTGACAGGGCTTTTTGAAATGTGGGACCGAGCTTATTAAACGTGCCATTCATTGAACTAATTGCTTTTTTCAATTTGCCGCTATCTGCCCTAAATCCCTCAGTATCAATCTCAGTATCAACAACGATTATACCGTCAGTATCAGAACGTTTTGCCAAAGTATCACCTCCTTCCTGTGTGAGAATTTATGAAAACAGAATATTTATCACCGCTTGCGTTTTGCAAGAAGTAACACAATAATAAAAGCTGCCGGATATATCAGCAACCACGCCCAGCCATACGAGATAGCAAGGAACAGAGGGATTGAAACAGTCCCTAAAATAACTAAGGCAATAGCTGCTATAACAATAGACACTACAGCCTTTTCAACAGTTTTACTGCTCATTTAATTTAGCCTCCTGAGTATCAATGTATTTTCGCACTGCATCCAAGCAATGTTCACAATAAAATGACTTATCTTTACATATTGCAAAAGGACGAGTAGCAGAGAAAAAAGCCTCTGAAGCACCCTCATAACCGAGAATACAATCAAAAAAGGCACGAATGCTTTTTTCTGCATTGAGAATGATACGCCTTCCTCTTTTCTTACAAGCTGAGCCGTCCGGGTTTATATCAATAAATTTCAACGGGGCAATAGCTTTACTGAATCGTTCTACATTCTCAACATACCTTTTAAGAGCCGTTGGATCTGTTGGACAATAAACTACCCCTATCTTTTCACCGTCTTTTTTACGGACGATAATTTCCTTTACGTTTTCCATTGTGTAACGCTGCCTCCATTACATTAAAAGATAGTCTTTACACCACCGAACTGACTTGTAACAACAGTAGTACCGTCAGACGTGTTTGCTGAAATTACAGTACCGGGTGCAGGGGTGGGATCATCAGGAATAGGCATAATCTCTGCAATACTACCTTGCAACTTGTGATAAGCCATAGCTGTATTACGCTCAATGTGAGCCTCACGTGCAGGACAGTATTTATCAAGCTGCCCAATAATGGACTGCACATTGGAACACACCCCTTTGAAAATCTCGTTTCTACGCTCCGCTGTTTGATAGCGCCAAGCGGTATCTACATTATGATCCACACGGTACTTCTCCAACATACGGCCCATTGTGGGGTTATTATCGTACTTGTGTGCAAGACTCTCAAACTCTTTAGGAGAGAGTTCAAAGTTCTTTAGGATTTCCATATCAGCCATATTCAAATTACCACTGGTAGGCGTTGTATGGCGGTCAGTAGCCTCTGCAAACTCAGACATCAGGCCCTCAAGCTGTGCAGTAACACCGGCAATATACTGTTCACGTGCCTTGTCAAGCTCACTTAGGTATCTTTCGTATCCTGTGGCGGTGATATTGCCCTTCTTATAGTCCTCGTGATAGCTCTGCTGCATATTTGCGTGCTGTGCATCAAGCTGGCGCAGTCCAACAACAGCTTCTTTACCAATTTTGCTAAGCCTTTCAAAGTATGTTTTCATTTTAGTAACTCCTTTTTTATTTGATTTTTTATTGATAGAAAAACAAAAAAAGCACGGAAAACAGCGCTAAACTGTTCTCCGTGCTTAATACAGCAATAGTTTTACAAACATTGCTCATTGGCACAAAATATTTTTATTTATTATACCATATTTAGTGGTAAAAAGCAAGAGAATATCACTATATACTGGATATTTCTTAGAATAAATTTTGATTATTACGGGCTTTGTACGGCAAGCACTTTATTATACCGGGTAGTTGCTATTTCAACATCTTTTTTCGCTTGTGCAGATCTTTCAGCCCAATACTCATCCTCTTCAGTTATAATGCCCTGACGGATATTTTCCTGTAGCAGCTCATAATAAAGCATTGCTACCTCCATACGCCAGCGTGCAGAGTAAATTTTGTCCTCAAATAAAAATTGAATTTTGCTTATTATAACACCTCCTACGTTACAACCTAACAGGGCCAAAAACACCCGTTTCCACATTGCAGCCTCTTTGCAGAACAGCTCAAAATACCCCATTTTCACTTTGCTGCCTCTTTGCTGTGTGCTGTTTTCGGATCTGTCAAAATACCCTGTTTTCACTTTGCTGTGACTTTGCCGTGAGTGGTTTTACCCCTCATTCTTTTGCTGTCTGTAATAACCGTAACGTAGCTCCATAACTTTCAAAGATACTTCATTTAGTTGCTGTTGTGTAGCCTCAAGTTCTGACATAAGCCTGTCAAAATCGTCATAATCAGCTCTTTCAATGTTGGCCTCAAGACAACGAATCTTTAAGGAAAGACGGTATTTCTCCTGTTCGGCTTTTTGCAATTCTTCAGGCCAAGCAGCACAATGACTGTAATCAAACATTTTCTATCCTCCCTTCATAAAGGCGTTTTTATCAAGTGTAGAAAGTGTGACGATTTCCATATAGGCTTTAATTATAGCGTTTATAAAGTTTATAGAATTTTTAATCTCTATAATTTCTATAAACTCTTAAAAAATGCTCTATATAGAAATCAACACACTTTCTACACTTAAAATTTAAATTTAACCGTTATCATCCGGCATTGCACTTTTGGCAATAGGAAGCCTGTACACCTTGATCCCATCCAAAAATTTTGATGTGATAGCCGTTTCTTCACGCTGGATTTTTGCCAAAGCCGTTCCTATCTGTCGAGTGCTATATTTATGAGAAAGAACAAGGCGCATTTGTAATTTAGAAGCACTCCAATCAGTCCATTGGTCCTGAGGCAAAGAGAAATCAAACGCTTGACGTATTTCTTCCTCACCGGGCTTTGTTTCTCTGAAAGAGGCGTTACGCTTGTTTAAGGTGTTCTGCTCTGTTTGTGTGAGCCTGAAGCTCTGCGGATATTTCTGCCACAGCAAATAGGTTTCAGCCCACAACTGTGTAAACCACTCTTTGCTGAGGCCCTTGAGGGTATCGAGTGCAATGTTATCAACTGACACAACCCAAAAGCGGCGGTCACCTGTTTCATCCCTTAAAAACTGCCCCGGATTAACCGTTGCGCAGAATGATGTTCTTCGTGGTCTGTGTGTAGCCTCTCTTGCATAAGGCGCACGAATACGGTCAGAGGCAGCAGTAATAAACGCTTTTAGGTTAGATTGATCCCTTTTGAGTGTGCTGTCAAGTTCGCCTAATTCAGAAATCCAGCCGCTTGTAGCTAAGATAATAGTGTCCTTGTTCTTAAAGTCAATAGACGCACCCTCAATAAACCAGTCTTTCTGTACAGCCAGCTTTCTGAAAAACAGTGTTTTACCGACACCCTGATTACCCTGAAGAGTGAGTACACCGTCTGCGTTGTCCTGACGTTCAAATTCATTATGAGCCAATGCAACGCATTGTATCATCCACTTTTTAATTAAAGTAGCATCAAAGCCTGTTGCATCTACTCCTAAAACTCTGTAAAGCTCAGGGTATCGTGTATGATTATCCCATGATATACCGTTGAACATATCTACAACAGGATTGTATCTGTATGAATCGCATATAGCAGATAAATAATCATCCACAGCATTTTTAGATACAGATTTTACACCTATTTTCTTTAGACGGTCCATAAGGAAAACCGGTAATGTATTGATAGCATTTTCACTTGAAAACTCAGAGGGCATACCTGATATTTCGGCTCTACCTGTTATGAGGTTATTTCTTATAGTGATACCAAAGGCAGCTAAAGCCAATTTCAAAATATCAATAGTGAGTGTTTTGCCGTCATATTTGCTCAGCTCTACGAACGCCTCTTCGTTTTCAACCTCGTTTTGTATAACATCAGAAAACTCTTCCTGAATAATGAGTTTAGATACAGCTTCATCATTACGGGCTAATTCAAGCATTGCTGTATAGCTTGGGAGCTTGACAACGGGAGTATCAAGACTTGCTTCGTCATCCTTTTCATTGAACTTGTGTAGCCTTACAAGGTCAAAGGCGTTTACAAGTCTGCCACCACAGGGATCTGTGCTGTGATGTGAAAACAGAAATTTACCGTCATCATATATGATAGCACCACCTGTAGTAGAGCCTCCGAGATATGTATATCTGTTATCCTCGTTATCTACAGGCCCATAAATGCCCGGTAAGAATTTTTCAAGGGCGGTGTATATGTCATAGGTACGACAGAACGCACCGACTACACCATTTTTAGCTGTGGGATCACCCTGTTTGTTTGCTAACTTCTGATAGCTAACAGCGTTAGGGACCTGAGGCCAGCTCTTATAATCGTGCCAATCTGTGTAGGTGCTTAGGAGAAAGTCAGCACTGATAAAAGGTGCATCTTTAACCTCAAAAACATATTCACTGTCACTACAGCAAGTAGGATAGTAGAATAAACGTGCTATCTCAAAGGTTGTAGGATCAATCATATCCATACCTATTTGCTGAGCAACACGCCTTGCACACGGCTCATATTCGTCAGGTGTTACCGTTCTATCAAAAGGTATGATAATGCGTAAACGTGGTCTGTTTGGCGTGTGCTTACGGGTGCTATAGACACAGTAATTACAGTTGAGGGAATTAAGCCTGTCTATTACAAGGTCTGTCCCTCCGGCTGCTAAATTATCCATATCAATAGTAATTAGGTCTTTACCTATAATATTGCTTGATTTACGCCTCGGTCCGTTCAGTTCTCCACCGACAAAACCTCCGGCTATGTCCTTCAGCTCGTCCTGCTGAGGCTTTTTCATAGCCATATACTCAGCAAGTGTTTCTGTCCCTCTTATGGGTGTTTTTAGCCTCTCATATAAAGCGGAAACTGATAGGACAGATTTTTTCCAATTCATTTCTTTTCGGCTTTTGCCTATAGAAATGGTTATTTGTCTATCAGTCATGCTTTTTTAGCCTCCGCACATAATTTAAGACGGGCTTCAAATTTTTTCTCGGTTTTCATCATATCTTTTTCCGTTTTATCTAACAGACTCCATAAGCCCTCCAAGCAATCAAAAGGCTCTTGTTTTAACATTTCTGGACCTGCACTTCTAATGATAAGTCCAAGTAATTTTGTAGCACCCTCTACTGCGTATTGATTCATAGAATGTTCATAAGAAATCTCGTCTAATAATTTTTCTGCTTCTGTTTTCATTTTCATTTACCTCCGTTTAATTAACTGAATTGCTATTGTAATTTGTTACTTCTTCAACAGTCATATTGAGAGCCTTGCAAACTCTGATTAGTTCCTCAGCAGATAATCCACGTTTGCATAAAAGCACACTACTAAACGTCTGCTGCCTCATTTTTGCCCTGCGTGCAATCTCAGAACGTGAAGAAGCACGATCCTCAATAATGGCTTTGATGTTCAATCTTACATCCATTCCAACACCTCCTAAAAGTTCAACATATCTGTCGGTGATTATATTATAAGTTCTAATTACTTGAATGTCAAGTAGTTTTACAACACCTTCTGTTAAAATTACTTGGATTTCGGTTGGAATATATTGATTTTTCTATTGACACCATTTAGGAAAACCTGTATAATATAAAGAAAGTGAACTAAACCGAACTAAACCGAATTAAAGTGAACAACGAAAAGGAGTATATAAAAATGGCTAATGAGGCATTGGGGCAGAAGCTCAAAGAATTAAGACAATTATGTAATTTAACTCAGCAGGATGCAGCTGATAAAATGGGCTTAAAAAGCAAAAGTACCATTTCTATGTGGGAAAGCGGAAAAACAGAGCCAGATGTAATCACCTTTCTTTCGCTGTGTTGTGAGTATGGAGTATCTGAAGCTAAAGCTCTTGCCGTTGCTTTAGGATTAGACGGCTCTGCTGCTATGGATTTTGCACTTGTAACCGCAGATACAGATGAAAGTGTAGCTGAAAAACCTACAACAGTAAAACCATTTACATTTTGCCCTTATTGTGGAGAAAAGCTACTATGAGATATTCACGCTCAAAACCTAAACAAAAAGGTTGCCTATGGACGGTTATTACTTTTCCGTTCTATCTAATATATTTTGCCGTATTGCTATGTGGATCATTTCTTTTAGGGGTACTTACATTCCTATGGGAATTGATAAAACTACCGTTTAAGTCTAAAAAGCCTATGACAGGTATTGATTATGAGTACCACGTTGCAGAGTATTTACGAACTAAAGGTTATTGGGGTGTTAAGGTTACACAGGCCTCAGGTGATTACGGTATTGATATAACAGCTCATAAGCACGGCAAGAAATACGCTATACAGTGTAAATACTACTCTCAGCCTGTCGGTGTTGCAGCTATTCAAGAGGCGGTTGCTGGTAAAGTACATTATGGGTGTAAAGAAGCTATGGTTATCACGAACAATGTATTTACAAAGGCAGCTGAAACGCTTGCTGCTGAGAATGGCGTAAAACTGCTTGCCGGTATAAAATAAATAGCCCTCCGCAAAACGGAGCGCATAAAAAGGAATTAAATATGTCAGTAGAAATAAATTACAATGTACAGAGCAAAACAAATACAGGTAAACTTGCAGTTGTTTATGCCCGGTATTCATCTCACAATCAAGGCGAACAATCTATAGAGGGACAGTTATCAGAGGCTCATAAATATGCTGCTTCACACGGCTACACAATAGTACACGAATATGTTGACCGTGCTAAGAGTGGCCGTACTGATAATAGAGAACAATTCCAACAAATGCTCAAAGATACAGCTAAGAAGCAGTTTGATGTTATTATTGTATGGAAAGTTGACCGCTTCGGGCGTAACCGTGAAGAGATAACCGTAAATAAATGCAAGTGCAAAAAGAACGGTGTAAGGGTGGAATACATAGCCGAAACTATCCCAAACACTCCTGAGGGTGTTATCCTTGAGAGCGTTCTTGAAGGCTTTGCTGAGTATTACAGTTTACAGCTCTCTCAGAATATACGCAGAGGCTTAGCAGAAAGTGCTGAGAAGTGTCAATGCACTGGCGGTAATCGACCTATGGGCTATTTAACAGGGCCTGATAAGAAATTCATCCTTGATCCTGAAACTGCACCTACAGTAAAGCTGATATTTGATATGTATGCTGCCGGCAGCACTGTAACGGAAATAATTAGATACCTCAACAGCATGGGTTTACGCAATCGTAGAGGCAAGGCTTTTACAAATAATAGTTTATACTCTGTCCTCAGAAATGAAAAATACACCGGGGTTTATATCTATCAGGACAAGCGCATTGAGGGCGGTATGCCACGCATTGTAGATGATGAAACATTTTGGAAGGTACAGGAGATGTTAAAAGTAAATAAGCGTGCGCCGGCTCATAAATGGAGCAAGGCTGATTA
The DNA here is from genome assembly GCA_045576415.1 of Faecousia sp. GTDB lineage: Bacteria > Bacillota > Clostridia > Oscillospirales > Oscillospiraceae > Faecousia. The sequence continues at coordinate 18,146 of JAZNGJ010000015.1, forward strand.
TTTGCTTACTGATAAACTGTTTTGCGGTAAATGCGGAGCTAATATGGTAGGAGAATCCGGCACAAGCAAAACAGGTGCAAAGCATAATTATTACATCTGTACCGCTAAAAAGAGAAAGAAAACCTGTGATAAAAAAGCTGTTAAGCAGGAGCTTATAGAAAACCTTGTGTTAGAAGCAACAATAGAACTTCTGCAAGATGATAAGCTTTTAGAATTTCTTATTGAGAATACGTGGCAATATTACCAATCTCAAGACGAAAGCCAAGAGGAGCTTGATTTACTTAACAGCCAATTAGAGCAAACCGAAACGGCTATTGCAAATCTTGTGAGAGCTATTGAGGCAGGTATCTTAAATGACGCCACTAAAAAGAGAATGGATGAATTAGAAGCTCAGAAAAAGGAACTTATAACAGCAATAGCAGATAGAGAAATTGCAAACGGATTCCACATCACAAGAGAGTATGTTGATTTCTTTTTCAGAGAGTTTAGAAACAAAGACTATACAAGCAGAGAATGTCAAAAGCAGCTCATAGCAACCTTTGTCAATTCAGTATTTGTATATGACGATCATCTGAAGCTCCATTACAATTTCAGCACGGATAGCAGAACGATCACACTGCCTGATATTGAGAAGGCAGAGAGTGGAGAGGTGTTCGTACGCTATGCGGAAAAGACCACCAACACAAAAAACCGCCCACAAGGGCGGCCTTCTTTTATAAGAATTCTGTCGGCGGGGAATCGAACCCGTTTAAAAGGGGGGGGGGGGGACCCCCTCCGGCGAGGGCTTGACCGAGCCGATCAATTATCTGCGCATCGCGCAGATGCAAATCGATTCCCCTCATCTCCACCAATAATGAAAGCCACCCCAAAGGGGTGGTTTTCGTATTGGCAGAATGGGAATCGAACCCATCTAAATACAACAGTACGGTAGATTCTTGTTCCGGATATAAAGACACTTTATCAGGATATTAATACAAATACGCCTTGTACATTTAATCCAAATATGTTATGGTTTAAAAGGAATGGAGGTATACTTGATGAAAAAAGCTATCCAAATCGGTTATAATGATTTATTTGAGACGAAATGCAAATTTGCATCTGACGGAGGGTTTCGTTATATTTCTGTCAATTTCACCGAAGTTTTAGGAAAATCGGAATATGAGTGGGAAAAAATTATTGAGGACATCCAGCGAATTCTTGATGCTGAAAAACTGCAGTGTATTCAAACCCATCCATACTACTATGATCTGAAATTATCATCGGAGATCTCCAAGGATATTTACGAATTTGCGATCAAACAGGCAATCATTGCAGGCGGTAAACTTGGTGCACCTTGGAATGCGCTGCACCCAAGATCTTCTGTTTCATCCGGTTTCTGCGCATCTAAATCTTTGGAGGACAACCGTCGGTATTTTTCTGAATATCTGGAATTAGCCGTCAAACATGGCACAGGCATCGCTGCCGAGAATCTTCCGGTATTCCATGATATCGTCCCGGCCATGCCATTCTATTCCTCTAATTATGAAGACCTTTCCAATCTTGTAGACAGTTTTCACGATGATCACATGGCAATCTGTTGGGATACCGGACATGCCCATCTGATGCACTTTGATCAGGCTGCTGCCATTCGAACTCTTGGAAAACGAATCCAATGTACGCATATACACAACAATTTCAAATACGACGATGACCATCTTCCACCGGATAGCGGCAGCATACCATGGGATCTAGTCATTCCCGCCTTGGTATCTACCGGCTATGACGGTGCACTGACACTGGAAACCCACTGCTGTTATTCGGATCTTGACCTGCTTAGAAGCTTTGCACGGCATAATTATGAATGCCTTGTATTTTTGGAAAAATTTCAAATAAAGTAAGCTTATGAATGTACAAATTCTTCACTTGATTGAAGGCGCAAAAGCAGCCCGCGGTCTCACTGTCATCATTGATGTGTTTCGTGCTTTCAGCGTTGAAGCATATTTTTTTGCAAAGGGAGCAAATGCCATCTGTCCAGTAGGTGATATCGAAATTGCCCGCCGCTTGAAATCAGAGTTTCCAGAAGCAATACTTGCCGGTGAGCGGCATGGTAAAATATTGCCTGGGTTTGACGTTGGAAACTCCCCTACTGACATTATATCGATGGACACTTCCGGTAAACTGGTAATTCATACTACCAGCGCCGGAACCCAGGGAATAGCCAACGCGATCCATGCAGATGAGGTACTGGGTGGCTGTCTTCTCAACGCCCGCGCCACAGCCGATTATATCCGCAGAAGTGGCGCAAACGAGGTTTCCCTCGTCTGTATGGGCCTTGAAGCTATGGCACCCGCAGATGAAGATACCCTATGTGCCAATTACATAAAAAGCATATTGGAAGGTACACATATTGACATTGCTTCTGAAATTGAGAAACTAAAATACACAACAGGTGCTAAGTTTTTTGATGCCACCCAAAATGATGTGTTTCCTCAAAATGACTTTTTTATGTGCACAGCAGTAGACAAATTCGACTTTATCATGCGAATGCAAACAGAAGATGGGAAAAACTATATGAAAAAGCACCGCTCATAAAGCGGTGCTTTCCTTTTTTAACTCTTCGCAGCTTCTCAGCAACATAAGCTCAGCCCTTTATCCGACTTATCCGTTCAAAATCACTTACCCCACCATGGTGAGTTTTTCACCCATTGCACAGACTGGCGAAGTCCATCAACCGTCTTTGTCTCCAGAACGACGGTGCAGCTATGCTTATCTGCCAGTTCCGCAAAATGCGGAATATCAATTTCTCCAAGACCCAACGCCTGATGATCCTTTTTCCCATCCTTCGCATCGTGCATATGCATATGATGCAGCCGGTCAGCATGGTTCATGATCCACGGCTCATCCACACCGCCGGTACAGTAATTATGGCCGATATCCAGAGTCAGACCAAACACAGGGCTTTCCAGAAGGACTTCCAGCGCTGCAAGCTGAAAATCCCGGAAGCCGCCGACATTTTCCATGCAGATCATGATGCCGCTGTCACCGATGGCAGCCTCGCACAGATCCCGGAATTCTGCCATACCCTTCAGATAATCCGCAAGATACGCTTCATAAAAATACACGATTTTATCCGGCATGGTGTAATGGGCGCCCTCTGCAAGGTGCATATTCAGCTTCTTAGCACCGATTTTCTTCGCCAGTTCGATGGCCTGCAGCACCGCCTGCCGGTAGCCATCGGCAACAGATGGGCTGAATTCCGCAACAGGCATCTCGTCGTTCAAATGGATCGTATAAAAAATGCCGTACTGCTTCGCCAGTGCATTCAGTTCCTCTGCATCCAGCAAATGGGGCTGGTGCAGAGGAAAATTTGTATTCAGTTCCATAAAGGAAAGGCCAAGCTCACCACAGAGCGATGCCATTTCCTGCACCGTCTTTGTTTCGATCAATGTCGGCATGCCGAAAGATAGCATAATGATTCCCCCAAGAAGATTTTTTCGCATTATATCACAGCGGAGAAGGAAACACAATTACGAAAACGGTTCCATTTCTTATTTGTCTGTGATATACTAATTCTATTGAAAGGAGGCAGCGAATGAAACGGTTTCGTAAGGTATATCTGGAGATCTCCAACATCTGCAATTTGAATTGTTCCTTCTGCCCCGGTACTAAGCGCCCCAAAAAGGCCATGACTGAGGAGGAGTTCCGTTATCTTGCTAACAAGCTGCGTCCGTGGACGGACTACCTCTACTTCCATCTGATGGGCGAGCCACTTTGCCATCCGAAGCTGGAATCATTCCTCAGGATCGCCGGCGAAGCGGGCTTTAAGGTAATTCTGACAACCAACGGATCTTTGCTGAAAAAGAATCAGCAGATCCTTCTTGCAGCGGACAGCCTGCACAAGGTCAATATTTCCCTGCACGCATTTGAGGCAAACGATCTTTCCGTTCCCTTTGCCCAGTATCTTGCGGAATGCTTTGCCTTTGGGCAGGCAGCGGAAGGCAAAATAATTATTTGCTACCGCCTGTGGAATCAAGGCGGCGACGACGCGCGAAACAGCGAGATACTTACTGAAATGGAACACTATTTCTCAAAGCCGTGGGTAACGGAACGCAATGGTATCCGAATCGCAGATCGAATATACTTAGAATACGGCGACAAATTTGACTGGCCGGATCTTTCTGCCCCCGACGGCGGATCGCAGGGCTTCTGCTACGGCCTGCGGGATCAGATCGGTGTGCTGTGTGACGGAACGGTCGTCCCCTGCTGTTTGGATCACGAGGGGGATATTCCACTGGGCAACCTGTTTGAGCAGGATCTAAGCGAGATTCTGCAGTCCCCACGCGCCAAAGGGATTTTCGATGGTTTTTCAGAGGGAAGCGCTGTGGAGGCCCTTTGCCGCCGCTGCGGCTATGCCCGCCGTTTCCGGAAATAAGACATATCCGCTGCGTGAATTGATAAAATGGTAGACACGAAAGTGCCTACCATTTTTATTTCTGCACAGAACCTTACTTATACAAAGGGAACTGCTCACAGATCTCGGCAACAGTTGCTTTGACCTCATTAGAAGTACCCTCAAAGTCACGGGCAGTCAACGCAATGCAATGGGCAATACGCTTCATTTCCGTTTCTCCCAGTCCACGGGTCGTGACCGCAGCCGTACCGATCCGGACACCGCTTGTGACAGCAGGCTTCTCAGGATCGTTGGGAATGGCATTCTTGTTCAGTGTAATATGATTGGCATCACAGCGGATCTGCAGTTCCTTGCCGGTAATGTGCATGGGGCGCAGATCTGCCAGCATCAAGTGATTGTCAGTACCGCCGGTAACCAGATCAAAACCCTCGTCAAGCAGCGCGGAAGCCATCACCTTGGCATTCTTTACAACATTCTGCGCGTAGGTCTTAAACTCCGGCTGCATTGCTTCTTTCAGGCATACTGCCTTTGCAGCGATCACATGCTCCAGCGGGCCGCCCTGAGTGCCGGGGAACACGGCAGAATTCAGCTTCTTGGCATACTCTTCCTTGGCAAGGATCAATCCGCCGCGGGGACCTCTGAGGGTCTTGTGGGTAGTGGTGGTCACGATGTCTGCACAAGGAACCGGGCTCTGGTGTGCACCGCCGGCAACAAGGCCTGCAATGTGGGCCATATCCACCATCATAACAGCACCGACTTCATGAGCAATATCCGCAAACAGTTTGAAATCAATGGCTCTGGGATACGCGGATGCACCCGCAATGATCAGCTTCGGCTGGCATTTCTTCGCCATATCACGGATCTGGTCATAATCGATCAGGCCGGTCTCATGATTGACATCGTAAGAAACCACATTGTAATACTTGCCGGAAATATTGGCAGGGCTGCCATGGGACAGGTGGCCGCCATTGGCAAGGCTCATGCCCATCATGGTGTCCCCGGGCTGCAGCATTGCAAGCTGCACAGCCATGTTTGCCTGCGCACCGGAGTGGGGCTGGACATTGGCAAATTCGGCACCAAATAACTTCTTGGCACGCTCAATACACAGCGCTTCCAGCTCGTCCACAAATTCGCAGCCGCCGTAATAGCGCTTACCGGGCAGGCCTTCCGCGTATTTATTGGTCAGAATAGAACCCATTGCGGCGATCACGGCAGGAGAAGCAAAATTCTCAGATGCGATCAGCTCCAGGCCATCCTGCTGACGGTGCAGCTCATTGCCCATCATCGCGCCGATCTCGGGATCAAACTCTGAAACAAAGCCAATGGAATCGATTGTTTTTCCGTACATGCAGCATACATCCTTTTTTCTAAATAATAAAAAATAGCAGTCCTACAGAGGACTGCTGCAAATACACACTTGTATAAATCAGCGTCTCTGTCCGTTCGCCTGAGAGATTCGGCTAAAAGCCTTGCACCTTCGGCACACAACTGAATGTGTTCTCCAGAGAGTCCTCTTCCTTTCGGTCAAATCCGGCTGAATTTTCCGAAAAGCATCATAGGAGCATTCTTATATGATAAGTATACACCATTTTAGGGAAATGTCAACTGCCTTGCAGTAATATTATTATCCGGGTCGATTATTTTCGAAATTTGTCGAAATAAAGACTGATATGAAACCATTGCCAATTTTGTCAGTATGTGATATTCTAGCTAAGAACCAATCTGGCACAGGAGGTAAACGGATGCGGAAAGTGCTCATCGCTCACGGCTCTGAAGAATTGACAAACGCACTGGCTCAAATGATGGGCGGAATATTTGATGTAACCACCTGCACAGATGGCATCACAGCTTTGGAGCGCATACGGGAAGTCCAGCCAGACGCACTGATCCTGGATCTGATGCTGCCGTTTAAGGACGGCCTTTCCATTCTGGAAGAAGCCGCTCCCCTACTCCCCTCAGTGATCCTGGGGTTTGTAAACGAGCGAAGCCATTATGTGGTCACCAGAGCGCATACCCATGGCATCGGCTATATCATGCTGGATCCCAGCGAGCCGCGGGCAATCGTCGTTCGCCTGATGGATATGATCGCCTGTTCGGACATACCGCTAAAACCATACCAGGAACCCCAATCCGAAGTTACCAATCTGCTGCTTAGGCTGGGACTTACTCCCGGTAAAGACGGATTTACACAGCTGCGTGTCGGCATTCCACTGTATATCAAAGATCCGTTTCAGCGGTTGACCAAAGAGCTGTATCCTGCAATTGCCCAGCTTTGCGGATATAACAGTGGCCTTCAGGTAGAGCATTCCATCCGCACGGTTATTCAGGATGCATGGGTAAAACGCGATGAAGCACTTTGGAGCAAATTGTTCCCCGGCTGTGAAAAGGCGCCGACCAACAGACTGTTCATCTCCCGCATCGCTGCTGCGCTGCAGGATGGCAACATAATAGATTAAGAGCTGCCGTGTGGTCACACAGCAGCTCTTATTAATTAACCACCTAAGTTCTGAAGGAAAGCCTTCTTTTTCTCGGCAACGTATTGCGCATAATCACCGCTCTGCAGCTTTGTGAAAGCCACCGCAACAGCTTCCTCCCAGCTTGCTCTTTCATGATTAACAAGGATCGGATAGTAGTGCACGCCATTCTTTTCAGCAGCATCACAGTCACCGGGGGCATCGCCCACCATCAGCACTTTATCTGCATTATAGCCGAATTTCAGCATAGCCGCGATGCAGGCAGCCTTGGAACCCACATCCTGTGCCAGCACGATATCCGTATGCTCCAAAAGGCCGAATTTTCCCCATTCTTCTTCCACTGCATCCCGGTTGGCGCTGGATACCATTGCAACATCCGCAAAGCTGTGGGCAGCAGCAAGGCCTTCCTTAGCGCCTTCATAGGGCACCTTTAATTCCTCCGGCAGGGCTACAATTGCTTTGTTCACAGTCTTGGACCAGGAAAGCGCCTTCTCAAAGATCCACTTAGCATCGGGATCCGTGGCTTCCTTTGCCGCCTGAATGACAGCATCGTTGGAAAGTGCCGGTGCGGTATCTGCCCAATGCTGCAATGCCTTGATACCGATGATGGGCTTATACTTTTCATTGATCTCGCCCAATGCCATGGCAAGACCCTTGAAGCGGTTGATCCCGCGGGTCATAGAAAACAGGTTGATCACATTCCAGCGGTCCAGGATCTCCTGTCTCCATTCATCGAGGCCCCACTCGTCCACCATACAGGGACCAAAGCAATGAAAATGCTTGCAGTTCATGGTATCCATGACGCATCCGTCAGAGTCTACACAGATCAGATAATCATGCTTTCGCTCAAAAGTATCAAAAATTGACATAATCTCCTCCGCTTACATATGGGTGTCCCACATACCGCAGTAGCTGTCGATAGGGTCGGTGCCCTTGAAAGCATCCACGCCGGTCACCAGCGCATCCACCAGTGCGTCCATGGTATCGTCGTTGGAATCGTAAGCATTGATGTAAGTCCGCAGCATGGGCGCGTCAGCCAGCATGGTGGGCTTGTTGACAGAGATGCCGACAACCGGGATCTCATGGACATACCAGGGGATCTCGCCGCCGCCCTTGCTCATGCCGAATACCGGGTGGCCGTTTGCCACATCAAAGAAGGAAATCACCATATCCATACCGGAAACAAAATCGGAAATGGCATTCTTGCCGGCAAAATACAGGTTCAGATTGAAGGGCTTACCGGCAGCAACTTCCTTCATGACCTTATCCAGAGGACTCTCGTAAATAAAGGCATCGAAGCCCTTATCGATCAGCCGGTCACGGAGCTTCTCAACAGGAGACTTCTTGGCACCGTGAGCGCCCATAGCGATGGCCGCCAGCTTGCTCATGGGGCTGTCGGGTCCCTTGATATTAACGATCATAACGCGTTTAGTCTTATTCGGATCCAACGGCAGGATGCCCGCATCCTTGTACTTGACCAGCGTCAGGCAGTCCTTGCTGATTGCGGGAGCAACAGCCTTGAATTCAGGATTCTGCAGGGCTTCTGCCAGCGCTTCATCGGTGCCGCAGAGCTCCTCGGCAGTCTTCTTATGCATCCCCTTGGCAGCTTTCAGACCCAGAATGCGGGTCAGCGCTTCGGTAATGCGCTCTTCGGAAATGATGCCTGTCTTGTAAGCATCCAGCATGGTACCGAAATCCTCTTCCGGATCGTTAAAGAACAGGAACATATCACAGCCTGCGTTGATGGCCTTGGGCAGCATATCCTTGCGCTTCATCCGGTTGGTCATGCCTACCATGTGGGAGGCGTCAGTGACCACCATACCGTTGAAGCCAAGCTTATTGCGCAGCAGATCGGTCATGATCTCAGGGCACAGAGTTGCAGGCATCATCTCATCCATAGTGATGTCGGGATTCAGTTCCTTCATATACTCAGGCATCATGATATGACCGCCCATAATGGCATCCAGACCGTTGTCAATGAGCGTCTTGTAGACATGGCCGTAGGTTGCCATATACTTTTCAGAACCGAAATGGTTGATGTTATTGGACATATGGGCATCCCGGTAGTCCTGACCGTTGCCGGGGAAATGCTTGGCGCAGCAGTAGACACCTTCGGTTTCCTTCAGGCCATCCATATAAGCTTTGCCCATGGTGGCAACCAGCTCATGATCTGAGCCGTAGGCGCGGGCAAGCACCTCTTCACATTCCCAGTTGTAGGTAATATCCACAACAGGCGCAAAAGCCATGTTGCAGCCGGTTGCCTTGATCTGGGCACCGGAAACGCGGCCCATGGCCTGGGCATACTCAGGCTTACGGGTTGCACCGATCTTGATCTGGTTGGCTACAAAAGTACCGTCGGGGCAAACACCGTTGCCGCCCTGCTCGGGATTGCAGGCAATAAATACGGGAACCTTGGCATACTTCTGCAGGATCCGGTTCTGGTTCAGAACCATCTTACCGGGCATTGCGTTATAACGGCAGCCGCCCAGATGATACTTTTCCATCAATTCCTGCAGGTATTCTTCACTCTGTCCGGCAGTCAGCTGCCAAAAAAGCTGACCGACCTTTTCTTCATCAGTCATGGATGCGATGGTATTTTCCACCCATGCGATGTCCTCGTCGCAGAGACAATAAGGCTTTGCGCGTAAATCAACCATAGTTATGTACATTCCTTTCCTTTTTCTGCCGAAAATCGCCGGCAGAACATAATTACAGTCATAGAATATCAGAAAAAACGCCTTTTTGCAAGGAAAAAGGCGCGGCCACAAAGGGCCGCGCCAAACAATTTACACTCTGTGCCACAGTTTCGCGTTAATGTGTCATGATAAAATCCACTACCGGGGTGACATCGTCAAGCCCATGGGGGTGATGGTCGCATTCCGGTTTGATATAAACAGCGATCTCCAGTCCTGCCATCTCATAAGCAGTTTGCAAATACAAGCCGTTTTCGTGATACGGAACCGTTCGGTCGCTGCCGCCGGCAACCAGAACCACCGGGATCTTGCAAGCAATCAGCTGCGGGATCTTATCCAGCGGCATCTGCCGGTAATTGATCAATTCCGACATGCTGCTCATACGGTGTGCAGTCAGGATCTCATCGATCTGCGCACCGGCTACACCTTCCGTAGCGCAGCCAAAGCCGCAGGGCCAGCTCATGTAGTTCAGTACCGGCGCATCCAAATACAGGCACGAAACCAGTTCCGGATGCCGCGCAGCAAATTTGATCGCCCACAGGCCGCCGCAGCTCATGCCGATCGGCACAGCACGGCGCTGCAGACCGAATTTTTCTGCAACATAGCAAATGAATCTTGCTTTCCTGTCCACATCGTCATCCAGTGCGAAGCGGCTTTCATTTCTGATGTAGCAAAGATGGAAGCCCTTTTCAAGTAATGCAATTTCTGTCGCAGGAAAAGCGCCCCAATACTCTGTTTTGATCGCCAGACGCCCAATGGATGTTCCGTCTTTGGGAAGGACGACAATGGCGTCCCTGCCCTCAAAGACAAACCGTTCCATCGGGAAGCCGTTCCACATCTGACACATAAGCAAGAACCTCACTTTCGTATTTTTTCCATTGTAACATTCAAAAAGTAATTGTCAATATCGTCAAAGTTATAATATGGATACAAGTTCTTTCCCCAATGTGTAACACATTGACAAACCTACACAATTCTGATATCATAAATTTATTAAATTTTACAAAATAAGGAGTTCGATATGATCGTACATATCCCCTGCGATATGCTTGCTTTGTATATCCTGCAAAGCGGTGAGGATATATCCGCACTGACTGAATGTGTATGTTCCAGCCTAGTAAAAGCATACCTTCAGCCAATTCTCTCGAGCCGTCCAAGTGCAATCTACTTAAACGTCTGCTACCGACGCTCTGCTGTCCCCAGCGAAGTATTCAGTACCTTTGCCCATGATATTGTCATTAACAGCAACGGCGACCCAATTATGGACAGTAACGGTGTTTCAATCAAAACACCTGTTGCTGCTGCAGATAATATCTGTTGGGTCAGTCCGTACCACAGAGCCATACTGACCGTATTCCACACCCTTCTCAGTAGAGGCATTGATCTTTGCGGCATTGCGATGAATATCATCAAGGATGCCGGTGTAAGCCTCTTCCTGTCCGTACGCCCCAGCGACAACCACGGTTGGGTCGGTATGGGAACCGAATTTCTTGATAGAAACTGTCTGCCCGCAGATGGCAGGCCGGACTTTTCCAGGCCGTGTGTCCGCAATTATTTCCAGAACTACATATCCGAGCTGTTGCGTAATTATGACCCCGACGGCATTGAAGTTGACTGGCTGCGGAAAATGCCCGTTTTACCCGGCGAAATGCTGGACGATTCTTCTATTATCAGCGATTATATGCGTATCCTGCGCAGGACAGTTTCCGCATTTGGAAACAAGAAGCTTGCTGTCAGAGTATACGCAACTGTCCAGAAAAACCTTGAAAACGCAATGGATATCTGTGGCTGGATCGCAGATGGACTCATCGATAGCTTTACTGCGGAAAACTTCTACATTCCAACAAATTACGAAATACCCATTGACCAATGGCGCCAGAAAATTGCCGAACGAAATATCAATGGTAATGCGTATAAACTGTACTGCGGCAGTGACTGGGCAGTGTCCTGCGGACTCCCCTTCAGCCACTATATGACACCTGATTTGATTCGTGGATTCGCTACCTCCTGTCTGGAGCGAGGGGCTGATGATATTTATCTTTTTAATCTTGCCGACTGCAACGCCGAGACCACCGTCATGTTTGACGAAGAAAAACAGTCACTGGTATCCTGCATTGAAGCCCGTTTTGCCGCCGCAGCAAATCCAAATCACGGTGCTAGACGATATGTATATGTCAGCGGTTGTGACCACCGGTATCCAATCAGAATCACATCAGGAGAATCGAAAAGCATTACGGTCTATACCGGAAAACCAGCGGAACAATATCGGCTATATCTGTGCTCAGCAGAACCAAACGCACTTTCGCTCCGCCTGAACGATCATCCAATGTCGGCACTGTTCGACGAACCACCTATACCGGGTTTTGAAGCACCAACCACAAACGAGGAACTTCCGGTACGCTACTGCCGCAAGCAGTTCGATCAATCCGTACGCTTTGCTTTACCGCGCAGCGCAGAAGACATTCATTATGGCTATAATACATTCCTAATCACAAATACAGATACGGAAGAGATATCCATAAGCTGGATCGAAGTTCAGGTTCAATAACCACTGCCATCTCAAACAAAAAACGGACAAGGCGCATGAATCGGCTTGTCCGTTTTGATTTACACAAAAGGAACCCCCGGTAAAACCGGGGGTTCTTCATATGCGGGCAAGCCCTATGTTTCTTGCGTAATACATAAACGCATAATATCAGCCCGCCAACTGCATTGTCTTACTTGCGACCCGTAAACGGGCTGGCGGTCGGGATTACTAATTGTTCACCCATTTCATCTTCTTTAAGCTGGTTTTCGATATACTCCGCAATTCGGCTCTCGTTCTTTCCTACCGCATCCACATAATAACCTCTGCACCAGAACTCTTTGTTGCGGTATTTGTATTTGAGATCGCCGAATTGCTCATACATCGTTGCAGCACTCTTTCCCTTAAGATATCTCATAAACCCCGAAACGGATATTTGGGGTGGGATTTCTACGAAAAGATGTATGTGATCGGGACATGTTCCGCTGCTATGATAGTTACTCCCTTCCATTCACATAGCTGGCGTAGTATTTTCCCTATTGCTCCTCGTTTAGCCTGGTAAAATACTTTCCTGCGGTATTTGGGTGCAAATACGATATGGTATTTGCAATTCCATTTCGTGTGTGATAAACTATTGATGTCATTCATACTCATATGAGTGCCTCCCTGTTTTGATTATTTGTGCAGTTGGCGGACCGCACCTATAATCTTAACAGGGATTTTTACTCACCGTCATAGGCTTTATCGAACCACGCGTCTAACGCGTGGTTTTCCTTATACAAGAAAAAGCACATCCTATCGGATGTGCTTTTCGTTTGGTGGGCGAGGCGGGACTTGAACCCGCACGTCCGCAGTGAACACTAGAACCTGAATCTAGCGAGTCTACCAATTCCACCACTCGCCCATATTATGTTCCGGTAGGGCTCTCACCCGACCGCCCCGCTATAATATCACGGTCTGCAGAGTTTGTCAACACATTTTTTGCCTTTTTCTAAAATTTTTTCAGTCCTTATAATACAGCAGGCAATGACAGTATCCCTTAAAATCCGGGTCTGCGATCTGCTCCCGGAATTCCTTGCAGATGCACTTATTCTCTTCCGTGCGCTGCGGGCGGCAGGGGCAGTATCCGCCGGTGCGCTTCAGTCCCTCTTTCACAGAAGCTACGATCTCTTTATCTTCATTCAGCCGAACTGCCATAATGCACACTTCCTTTCTTAGTACATTATATTCCCTTTCCAACCAAAGTCAAGGAACATTTCCCACTTCCCTTTTCCCGAAATAGATGTTATACTGTAAAAAACAAATTTGGAGGTGGCATATGGATTTTCTGCCCATCTGCAAACAAGATATGTTAGACCGTGGCTGGGAGCGCTGCGATTTTGTGTATGTCATCGGCGACGCGTATGTGGATCACCCTTCCTTCGGTCATGCCATTATCAGCCGCATTCTGGAGCATCACGGCTACAGCGTTGGCATCATCTCACAGCCTAACTGGAAGGATCCGAAATCAATTGATATCTTCGGAAGACCAAGACTGGGTTTTTTGGTTTCCGGGGGCAACATGGACTCCATGGTAAACCATTATTCCGTGACCAAGCACAAGCGAAAGACCGACGCCTTCACTCCCGGCGGTGTGATGGGCAAGCGCCCGGATTATGCGACCATCGTCTACTGCAATCTGATCCGTCAGACCTACAAAGACGTGCCGATCCTCATCGGCGGTATTGAAGCATCTCTGCGCCGGCTTGGACATTACGATTACTGGTCGGAGTCCATGAAGCGCTCCATTTTGCTGGATTCTCAGGCAGACATTCTGATGTACGGCATGGGCGAAAAATCCGTTGTAGAGCTTGCAGATGCACTGAATTCCGGTATGGATGTAAAGGATATTACCTACATCGACGGCACGGTTTTCAAAACAGCGGAACCTGACGACAGCCTGCCCACCATCACGCTCCCCTCTTTTGATGAGGTCAAAAGCAACAAGCGGAAATATGCTGAATCCTTTAAGATCCAATACAGCAACTGCGATCCCTTCACCGCCAAACGGCTCATTGAGCCTTACGGCAGAGAATTCATCGTTCAGAATCCGCCCCAAAAACCACTGAAAACGGAAGAAATGGATGCGGTATACGATCTTCCCTACATGCGCACCTGGCATCCCAGCTATGCAAAAGCCGGCGGGGTTCCTGCCATTGAGGAAGTCAAGTTCAGTCTTGTCAGCAACCGGGGCTGCTTTGGTGCCTGCTCCTTCTGCGCGCTGACCTTCCATCAGGGCCGGATCATTCAGACACGCAGTCACGAATCCATCCTCAAAGAAGCAGAGCTTATGGTAAGAGACAGGGATTTCAAGGGCTACATCCACGATGTAGGCGGCCCGACTGCCAACTTCCGCCATCCCGCCTGCGAAAAGCAGCTGACAAAGGGTGCCTGCGGCGGCCGGCAGTGCCTGTACCCCACCCCCTGCAAAAACATGAAAGCCGACCACTCGGACTATGTGGCACTGCTTCGCAAGCTGCGCAAGATCCCCGGCGTGAAGAAGGTTTTTGTACGCAGCGGTATCCGGTTTGACTATCTGCTGGCGGATAAAAAGGATACCTTTTTTAAGGAATTGGTACAATTCCACATTTCCGGTCAGCTGAAGGTTGCGCCGGAGCATGTGTCCGATACCGTGTTGGACCGGATGGGCAAGCCCCGCAACGCGGTCTACAACCGTTTTGTGGACAAGTATTTTGCGCTGAACAAACAGTACGGCATGAACCAGTATCTTGTCCCCTACCTCATGTCCAGTCATCCGGGCTCTACACTGAGGGAAGCCATTGAGCTGGCTGAATACATCCGAGACATGGGCTACAATCCGGAGCAGGTGCAGGACTTCTACCCCACGCCCTCCACCCTCTCGACCGTTATGTATTATACCGGGTTGGATCCCAGAACAATGGAAAAGGTCTATGTGCCCACGGATCCCCACGAGAAAGCAATGCAGCGTGCATTGATCCAATACCGTAGCCCTCACAACTATTATCTTGTACGGGAAGCCCTGCTGAAAGCGCACCGGGAGGATCTGATCGGCTCCGGTCCCAAATGTCTGATCCGCGCCGTACCGCCAAGAGCGAGCAAGCCCACCGCTCCCCCGCCAAAAGCACCGGGCAGAGGTAAAAAGCAGATCGAGAGATCGGCCTCCCGTCCTGCCGCAAAGCCATCGGCCAGAAAGAAACGGTAACTGTCAGAAAGGAAACCCACTCATGTCTAAGAGTAAGAAAAAGGCCAATAAGAATGTTCCCCAAAAACAGCAGACCAAGAAAAGCGATTACACAACCGTCATCATCTTTGCTGTGCTCCTTGTTGTCATAGCGATTATCGCATCTATCTTCCTGTTCTGTAACCGTGAGCAGCCAAAGGATGAAGCTCCGTCACTGGATGCCGGCAAGACCTATTTCGCTGATATTGCCATTGAAGATTTCGGCACCATTACCGTACAGCTGGATCAAAAATCCGCCCCGATCACTGCTGCAAACTTTGTAAATCTTGCGCAGAACGGGTTTTATGACGGACTGACCTTTCACCGCATTATCGAGGGCTTTATGATGCAGGGCGGCGCGCCCAAGTCCCAGAATGATGCCGCAAGCACCATCGTCGGCGAGTTTTCCGATAACGGTTACAACAATCCGCTGAAGCATGAGCGGGGCGTGATCTCCATGGCCCGGACGAATGATATGAACAGCGCCAGCTCCCAATTCTTTATCATGCACGAAACAAAGACCCATCTGGACGGCAAATATGCCGCGTTCGGCAAAGTCATCAGTGGCATTGAGATCGTGGACGCGGTCTGTGAGGCTGCGAAACCCACGGACAACAACGGTTCCATTGCCAAAGCGGATCAGCCTGTGATCCGTTCCATCACCATCCGAATTGAAGATTAACAGCGGCCGGCGGATCTCCGCCGGCCTTTGCCGCAGTTAAAGTGTTCTTTTCGCCCAAAATGCCGCATACGCTGTTCCATACATCTGAATACGAGGTGGTACTATGGAACAAACAGTCAACCAGATCTCTTTGCGGGGCCAGCTGATGGAATTGCCCGTATTTTCCCACGAAAACCACGGAAAGCGGTTCTATCGTTTTTTTCTTTCTGTCCCGCGGCTATCAGGCAATGTGGATATTCTGCCGGTGATCGTCAGTGAATATGTTCTGAACCAGATAGATCTTTCCGGCGGCGAAATGCTCACTGTAACCGGCCAGATCCGCTCTCACAATATCCGCACCGACGGTGTGCGCCATCTGATGATCTTTGTTTTTGCCGCCAGCATCATTGCGGAAGACGGAGATCCGATCAATGATGTGGTTCTGGAAGGCCCTCTGTGCAAGGATCCGACTTACCGCAGGACGCCGCTGGGCAGAGAGATCTGCGATATTATGCTGGCCGTGCCAAGAGCGTTTCAGCGGGCGGATTACTTACCGTGCATCCTCTGGGGGCGAACCGCGCAGGAAATATCCTCCTGCCAGACGCGGGATTGGGTCCGTATCTGCGGCCGCCTGCAAAGCCGGATCTACATAAAGGTCACCGAGCACGGAAATGTCGAGCGAACTGCTTATGAAATCTCAGCCCTGACAGCAGACATCCTCGAACAATACTAAAGCAGCAAGTTTAATATCATGCACAGGAGCATACCCACGGCAGTCGGCAGGATAAATGCCGCTGCCGTTTTCTTTACGCTTCCCGTTTCCTGCCAGAGCGTCATGAGCGTCGTTGCGCAGGGCCAGTGGAAAACAGTAAATACCATGGTGCACACCGCCATTTTCCATGTCATTTGGAGCAGCAGCTCCTCCCCGGCGCCGGAAACCCCCTGCAAGCTTCCAGCACCCGTCAGCAGCATTAACGCAACCGGCACAAACAGCTCATTGGCCGGCAGAGAGAACAGAAAAGCGACCATAATAATGCCATTCATGCCTAGCAGCCTGCCAAATGGATCCAGAAACACCGCACACTTACCCAATGCCCCGGATGATGCCAATAACCAAAGGATCGCACCTGCCGGCACCGCAACCTTCAGAGCCCGCTTACCCATTTCCAGTGTTCTGTCCAAAAGGGAGCGTATCAAAATCTGCCCGACTCTTGGTCTGCGAAAAGGCGGCATTTCCATGAGAAACACACTTTGCTCATGCCGCAGAACCGTTTTGCTCAACAGGCCTGAAACCGCCATTGCTCCCAGCACACCCAATACGATCCCGCCTGCAACACCCACCGCAGCTGCAGCGCCGGAAAAGAACAGGCTCGCCAAAAGCACCAGCGTGGGAAACCGACCATTGCAGGGGATCATGGCGTTGGTCAGCGTCGCCAGCAGCCGCTCCCGTGGAGAATCAATGATCCTGCAGCCCATGACCCCTACGGCATTGCACCCCAGACCCATACACATGGTCAGCGCCTGCTTTCCGCAGCAGCCGCATTTTCGCATCCCACCGTCCAGCAGGAATGCCATCCGCGGCAAATATCCCACATCCTCCAAAACCGTAAACAGCGGGAAAAAGATAGCCATAGGCGGCAGCATCACAGAGATCACTCTGGCAGCTGTGGCATACGCCCCCTCCACAAAAATCCCGGTTAGCCATTGAGGTGCGTGGACAAAGAGAGCTTTTAAGCTCACATAGCCCCAGTCCATCAACATACTCAGCAGTGCTGATGGATAATTTGCCCCCCAGACCGTCAGCCAGACAACAGCAAACAAAAGGGCCAGCATAACAGGAATGCCAAAGGTACGGCTGACGAGCAAACGGTCCACTTTCTTGCGGAATTCAACCGCGCTGCGGGATTCTGCCGTAACACATTCCTCAGCGATCCGCTCTGCTGCGGCGACCGGATCGCCAAAGCATCTGTTTTGAGAGTGCCGATTCCCCGCACAGTGGTCAATTTCCTGCAGCAGCTCCGTAATCCCCTGCTTTTCCCCTGCTGCTGTCAATATCACCGGTGCCTGCAATGCCTTAGCTAGCTTCCCGGCATCTACATGGATCCCGTTTTTTCGGGCTTCATCCATAAGGTTCACACAGATAACGATCTGTTCCGTCAGTTCCAGGATCTGCAATGCAAGGATCAAAGACCGTTGCAAACAGTTGCCATCACATACGACTACAGTACAATCCGCACTGCCCGAAGCAATAAATTCCGCCGCAATGCGTTCATCATCACTTCCTCCGGAAAGCGCATATGTACCCGGAAGGTCGATCAATTCATATTCCGTATCTCCCTTCCTGCATTTCCCATACGCCACCCCAACCGTTTTTCCGGGCCAGTTTCCGGTATGCTGATGCATGCCTGTCAGACAGTTAAACAGGGTGGATTTGCCTACATTGGGATTTCCCGCCAATGCCACGGTTATCTTTTGTGCTGATGATGCTTTCAAAGAACGCGGACCCGGATCTTCTTAAGCTCCCGAGTCCGCAATGCAATGACCGTACCTCGCAGTTCCAGAGCTGTTACACCTCCGTCTGGGCTGCGGTAACACACGCTGACAACCGTATCGGGCACAAGCCCAAACTGCCGCAGGCGGCTGCGCAGCGGCTCCGGTGACCGGATCTCAGTTACGGTGCTGCGAATGCCCGGTTCCAACCGATCCAGTGATATCTCCATAAAAACCCTCCTTAATGCTGTTATGCCATCATATCCGTCTTAGACTGTTTTTGTGCAGAAAAAACTTTTCAATCCGACAAAAATATGATAGAATGCTCCCAGTGGAGGTGAAAGCATGGAGAATAAAATTCGATCCATTATCGATATACTGAAAGCCCGTTATCCGGAAGCCCCCTGTGCGCTGCACTATGAAAAGGATTATGAGCTGATGATCGCAGTCCGGCTTTCTGCCCAGTGCACGGATGCCCGGGTGAATATGGTAACGCCGGCGCTGTTTGCCGCCTATCCCACGCTTGAGGCTATGGCAAACGCAGAAATCGCGGATGTGGAAAACTATGTCCACTCCTGTGGGTTTTATAAACATAAGGCAAGGGATATCGTCCTCGGCTGCCAGATGCTGATCAGCGAATACGGCGGTAAGGTTCCCGGAACAATGGAAGAATTGCTTCGGATCCCCGGAGTCGGCAGAAAAACTGCAAATCTGCTCCTTGGCGATCTGTACACGATTCCCGGAAGTGTTGTCTGCGACACCCATTGCATTCGCATCTGCGGAAGATTGGGACTTTCCACGGGAAAAGAGCCGGAGAAAGTTGAGCAGCAGCTGCGGAAAATTCTGCCTCCGGAGGAAAGCTCAGACTTCTGCCACCGGATCGTCCTGTTTGGCCGGGATTGCTGCACTGCCAGAAACCCAAAATGCAGTGAGTGCCCGCTGAGTATCCACTGCCTTGAGATCAACAATCCATAAAATGGAATAACTCCCTCCTTGTCCACATATTCTACGGACAAGGAGGGATTCACTATGTCCAGAAAGCTGCCGATCTTTTACAGCGCACTGCTGCTGACAGGCGTAAATCTGCTGCTGCGGCTGGTAGGGACATCCTTCCAGGTTTATCTGTCAGGACGCATCGGCGCAGAAGGCATCGGTCTGCTGCAGCTCGTAATGTCCGTTGGTTCCATGGCGCTGGTTGCCGGTATGGCAGGTATCAGAACAGCGACCATGTACCTGACCGCGGAGGAATCCGGTCGCAGAAAGCCGGAGAATCTGATCTGGGTCTTATCGGGAAGCGTCCTGTACAGTATTCTATGCAGCGTCGCTGTTGGCGCTGCGATCTATGCGTTTGCGCCGTTTTTGGCAGAAAAATGGATCGGGAATATACATACAGTCGATTCCCTGCGTCTGTTTGCCATGTTCTTGCCCATAAATTGTCTGACCGGTGTCATGGTCGGATATTTCACGGGAGCAAACCGAATCGGAACACTGGCAGCGATAGAAGTTGCGGAGCAGCTATGCAGTATGGCCTGCACCATGCTTCTGCTGAATTTCTGGGCAGGACACAATGCGGAAAAATCCTGTCAGGCAGTCGTTATGGGCAGTGGCATGAGCGCATGCATGACGCTAAGCTGCCTCACTGTGCTGCGGTTGCTGGAACGGCCAAAGAACGCACCAAGAATCCCCATCGCAAACCGGTTGATCAAAACAGCAGTTCCTCTGGCGCTTGCAGACGATCTTCGCACCGGGATCACCACTGTGGAAAATCTGATGGTGCCCAAGCGTCTGGCCTTGTATCCCGGTGTCGTGTCGCCGCTGGCAGCCTTCGGAACCGTATGCGGAATGGTCTTTCCGGTTCTCATGTTTCCGGCCGCGATCCTCTTCGGCCTTACGGAGCTGCTGATACCGGAGCTGGCCCGGTGCCGTGCTGCCGGAAGCAGCAGACGCATCTCCTATCTTGTGCAGAAAAGTCTGCGGGTAGCGCTGCTGTATGGGGTCCTTTGCGCCGGAATTCTATTTCTGATTGCTCCCGAATTGTGCAGCGCGCTGTACAGCAACGCAGATGCCGGCAGATATTTGAAGTGGTTCGCACCACTTGCAGTGCTTCTCTACTGCGACAGCGTGACAGATTCCATGATCAAAGGCCTTGGTCAGCAGACCGCCAGCGTGCGTTACAATATTCTGACCAATACCATGGATGTTATCCTGCTCTACGCATTGCTCCCCAGATACGGAATCATGGGCTACTTTTTCAGCTTTCTTGTGACCCACCTGCTGAATTTTATCCTGAGCATACGCAGGCTGCTTAAGATCACCGGCGAAAAGATCCCTATAGCTATTCCTTTTCTGACGATCGGTACATCCTTCCTGGCTGCATGGGTCGCAGCATTCGCTCCAACTCCGCTTTCAAAGAGTCTTTCGTATCTGATCATACTGACTTGCCTGCTGTTCCTCTTTAAGGTACTTGATCGCGATGACATCGTATGGCTGAAGGGCTTACTATGCAAAAAATGACCCGCAAATGCGGGTCATTTTAATATCACAGTGCCTTTAACACCTGCAGCAGGAACTCCCATGTTCTGCGTGTGGATTCGATCTCCAGCTTTTCACGGCTGGTGTGGATATCATGCATGTTAGGACCGATGGAAACGCAGTCCAATCCGGGCAGCTTCTCGCTGAGCATACCGCATTCCAGACCGGCATGGATGGCGACCACTTCCGGCTTCTTTCCGTACATTTCAGCAAATAAACGCACCATCGTATCCCGCAGGTGAGAATCCTTTTTGTATTCCCATGCAGGATAATCGCCCATTTCGGTATAACTGCCGTCATAGAACTGAGCCAGCTCCCTAAGGCGGGCAAGCAGATCCCTCTTTTCCTGATTCACACTGCTGCGAACGGCAAAGGTAAGGGTCAGTTCCTCTTCCAGCTTCACAACACCCAGATTCAAGCTGGTCTGCACCAAGCCTGCAATATCTTCGCTCCAGGACTGTACACCGTTGGGGGCTGCGTTGAGAAGCCCAATGACCTTGGCTGTGCATTCCGTTGTCAGCGCATTGCCGCCCAGAGCGTCCACATTTTCGCCGCAAATAACCGCATTGGGTTCGTCATACTTTTCCCGAATCTCCTGCTGCAGCTCGTCGATCACATCATTGATCCGCTCCGGATGCATTCCCAGCATTACCAGTGTGACCTGTGCGCTGCGGGGTATGGCATTATCCTTGGCGCCGCCGGAAAGCTTTGTGATGCAGATGGGCATGATTCTCTGAACCCGGTCCAGAAGCTCTCCCATTACCTTATTGGCATTGGCAAGATTCTTGTGGATCTCCACACCGGAGTGGCCACCCTGCAGTCCATCCACTGTCAGCTTCACGCAAGGGCCATACACCACACGCCGCTGCAGCGGAAGATGGATAGTTCCCCGGGCACCGCCGGCACAGGATACCGTGAAGATCCCCTCATCCTCAGAGTCCAGATTGATCATGGTCCTGCCCTGAAAGGCTGAAAGGTCAACGCCGGCAGCACCCTCCATGCCGATCTCCTCATCTACGGTAATGATGATCTCCAGCGGCGGATGCGGTATGGTTTTATCTGCCAGCAGCGCCAGCATATAGGCAACCGCAATGCCATTGTCGCCGCCAAGAGTCGTTCCGTTGGCAAACACACAGCTTCCGTCATGCGCGATGTCCAGACCGTCGGTGTCCATATTGATGGAGCAATCCGCATCCTTTTCGCAGACCATATCCATATGCCCTTGCAGGATCACAGGCGGATGATCCTCGCGGCCGCAGGTTCCCTCTTGAAACATCAGTACATTGTTCAGCGCATCCTGCACATACCGGATTCCCTGCTCTTTTGCAAATGCAACCAGATAGTCACTGATCATTTTTGTATTGCGTGAGCCGTGAGGAATGGAGCACAGCTTCTCAAAATAGCCAAATACCGAGGCCGGCTGAAGCCCGGCGAGCTTTACAGCATCCATAAAAACACTCCTTTTGAACGTAAGTAGCGTTATTTTACCATGACTTTTTGCAAATGTCCATAAAAATAACCACAGGCGGTGACCTGTGGTTATTATAGGACTTAATTAAAAGAAACTCAGAGACAGAGTCAGCAGAATCCAAACCAAAGCGATCCACTTAGTTGCAGAAGCCAGAATCTTGTCCAGGTTGCCGTACTTGCTCTTGCTCAGGTAAGTCTCATTCTTACCGGTCAGCGCGCCCATGCCAGCCTCCTTGCCGGACTGGAAAATAATTACGATAATCACCGCAATGCTGGCAATGACCTCCAGGATCGCAATGACAGTCTTTAAAACTTCCATCTTTTTTACCTCCCTCCGCGGGTTATAGCACAATCGAAAGGATTATAGCACAATAATCCTAAAATTTCAAGTGCAATTCGATAATTATTTACTTTTTATTTTGTAACCCAATTTCCGGTAGCCAGACAATTGAGATAAGCTTCAATAAAGGGATCCAGCGCGCCGTCCATAACGCCACCCACATTGGAGGTTTCACAGCCCGTGCGGGTATCCTTCACCAGAGTATAGGGCATAAAGACATAGTTGCGGATCTGGCTGCCCCATTCGATCTTCTGCTGAACACCCTTGATATCGGAAATCGTGGCCAGGTGCTCCCGCTCGCGGATCTCGACCAGTTTGCTGCGCAGCATGCGCAGACAGGTCTCCTTGTTCTGGAACTGGCTGCGCTCTGTCTGGCAGGACACCACGATGCCGGTTGCCTTATGGATCAGACGGACAGCGGAGGATGTCTTGTTGATATGCTGGCCGCCGGCACCGGAGGAACGGAAAACCTGCATCTCATAATCTTCTGCCTTGATCTCAAAATCCTCAGAATCATCCTCGATTTCCGGAATCACTTCGATTGCCGAGAAAGAAGTCTGACGGCGGGCGTTTGCATCAAAGGGAGACACGCGAACCAAACGGTGAACACCGCTTTCACCCTTCAAAAAGCCGTAGGCATTTTCACCCTCGATCATGATAGACGCAGACTTCAAGCCAGCCTCATCGCCCTCCTGATAATCCAGGATCTTATAGGTGAAGCCACTGCGCTCGGCCCAGCGGGTATACATCCGATAAAGCATCTGGCACCAGTCCTGTGCCTCTGTACCACCAGCGCCGGCCTGAAAGCTCATCAGTGCGTTATTCTTGTCGTATTTTCCGGTCAGCAACGTTTCCAGGCGGCAGGCTTCCATTTCCTGGGTCAGCTGAGCAAAGCCATCCTTCAGCTCCGGAAGCATAGAGTCATCATCCTCTTCTTCCGCCATTTCGCAGATGGTCATCAGGTCATCCCAGGAAGCGCACATTTTTTCATAGCGCTCGATCTTACTCTCCGTCTGCCGGGTCTTCACAACGATCTTTTGGCTCTTCTCGGGATCATCCCAAAATCCGGGAGCCTCCTGCATTGCATGAAGACGCTCCAGCTCATTCTTCAGTCCCTGAAGATTCAGAGAGTCCGCCAAACCTTCCAGTGCGGGTTTTGTGTCATTCAGCTTCTGCTTATAGCTGTCAAATTCAATGTTCATGGATTCGATCTCTCATTTCCTAGAATTTTGCACATTTGGGTTTATTATATCCGAAATCAGCACTTCTGTAAAGTAGGAAATGAAAAAAACTCCAAAAAAGCGAAATTCCGGGCGTTTGCCCGGATTTATCAACGCTCACTGGGCTGATACTCCTCACCGGAGAAGATCCAGTCATCCAGATCCATGCCGTCGCATTCTCTTTCCTCGTTCATATCTGTCACCTCCGCTGAAATGGTCTTCTTGACAGTATATGTCCTTGCTGTGAAAAAATCTCCCTTATTTTGTTGACACATTCTGAATTTTCCGTTACAATGGCACGGTAATCAAATACGCACCAGTAGCTCAGCTGGATAGAGCATCCGCCTCCTAAGCGGAAGGTCGGGGGTCCGAATCCCTTCTGGTGTGCCAAAAAGCAGGAGAAATCCATGGATTTTCGCCTGCTTTTCGTTTCTCTTTATACATCATTGAGTCATGCATTAAGAAAGAAGGAATTAAAATGATGAGCTATGAGGTTTTGAAAAAAGAAATTTTGCACGGAATCTCCCCCAAAGAGGTGACCGGTGATTGGTTCGTCCTTTCGGAAGGATATATCGATGATGCGGTCATTAACAAAGCGCTTATTGAACATAAAAATGTATATATCCCCTACATAGGTTTCCCCATCGTTTTGCATAATCCGATCATTATGCGTTCCCATACACATTTGAAGGTGGATCCGCATCAGATCTTAATGCAGGGTAAAGATTCCATCGCATGCCTTTTGCGAAATGAAAATGTCCAGGATGGACAGTTTCAGCCTGCTGACCCTACAACCCGGGACAAAGACATCAGCGTAGAGGGCGGAATTTGGAATATACGCTCAAAGCACAGATGCAAAATAGATAATACCGGTATTGGCTTTGCCGGATGCCTTGGCAGTATCGTTCTTTCCAGTGTGGAGAACTTCTCCCTGCGGAATATGCAGGTTTTTGACTCCTATGTTGCAGGTCCCAAGGGTAACGATGTATCAAGCTACGGAATCCAGCTTTCCAACTGCAAGGATTTTGTGGTCGAAAATATCGACCTTTATGACAACGGTCGTGACGGTGTCCACATTGACGGGCCTGCGGAATTCGGTCTGGTTCGTCACATCCGGGGAGAAAAAATGGGCGACGATCTGGTTGCACTCCTTGGCTGGGATTGGTACAACAGCGGACTCACCAACGGCCCCATAAGTCATATCTGGATCGATGACATTAAAGGCGGGCAGGATGAATTTCGTATACTTCCCGGTCAGAAAATCTATCCGGACGGAACAAGAGTGGATTGCGACGTGAGAAATTGTATTCTTGAGAATATCAGCAATTTGTATACCATGAAAATCTATGAACAACACAATATCGAAAATCCGTTCCTTGATTTTGATGACAGCTCGGGTACCGTTGGAATTGTTGACAATATCTTTTTTAAGAATATCTCATTTTTGCCGAGTCTTGAAGGCTTCAGCGGCGTACCTGTCAACGGTTTCTTTGACGTTTGCTGCGACCTTTCCAATTGTCATTTTGAGAATATTTCCGTCAGCGACGGCTATCAAAAGTGTTCCGATAAGGAAATCAGCCTAATAAAGGTCGGACCGCTTACCTATTCCTTTGCGAATTTTGGAGAAGTTTTCAACCCTGACTCGGTAGGTACCATCGACAATGTATGCTTGAAGAATATTACCTTTGCCGGAGAACCGGTTGACGATAAATCAAAACTGATTGCAACCGTAAACAAAAGGCAGGACGACTATCAATTTGTGTCGATCGGCAAGGGCACCGGTTATGGTGTCGTTGGCAAGGTTGAGGTTGTGAAGGACTGAAAGTCTTTGGATATATAGGGTAATAATCGTCACTGGGTAGACCATCGGCATCCTTGCGATATGACATTATAAATTGGAGGCAGTAAATAATGGGCGTTCTTACATATGACAAAGACCATTTCCTCTTGGATGGAAAGCCCTATCAGATCATCTCCGGAGCCATCCACTATTTCCGCGTTGTTCCGGAATACTGGGAAGACCGGCTGAAGAAACTGAAGGCCTGCGGCTTCAACACCGTTGAAACCTACACCTGCTGGAACCTTCATGAGCGTAAGGAAGGTCTGTTCGATTTCTCGGGAATTCTGGACATTGAGCGTTTCATTAAGACCGCAGAGAAGCTTGACCTGAATGTGATCGTTCGTCCCGGTCCCTATATCTGTGCGGAATGGGAATTCGGCGGCCTGCCCTCCTGGCTTCTTTCCTATCCCAACATCGGTATACGATGCAATGACCCCCTGTACCTGGAGAAAGTTGCACCATATTACCGGGAACTGCTGTCACGAATCCGCCCCCACCTCAGCACCAACGGCGGCAATGTCATCATGATGCAGGTAGAAAATGAATATGGCTCATACGGCGACGATCATGACTATATGCGCAGTGTAATGAAGCTGTACCACGACAACGGCATCGACTGCCTGCTCTTCACCTCCGACGGCGATGAAATGAGTATGCTCAGCGGCGGTACACTGCCTGAGCTTCTGGCTGTATGTAACTTCGGCTCAAGAGCCAAGGAGCGCTTTGCTATTTTGAAGGATTTTAAACCTAACCAGCCTGTGATGTGCGGCGAATTCTGGTGCGGCTGGTTTGATCATTGGTATGAAGAGCATAAAACGCGTTCCGCTGAAGAAGTCGTTGCAGAATTGCAGCAATTGTTTGATGCAGACGGTTCCTTTAATTTCTACATGTTCCATGGCGGCACAAACTACGGCTTCTGGAATGGTGCCAACCATCATGAAAGCTACGAGCCCACCGTCACCAGCTACGACTATTCCGCGCCTCTGAATGAAGCCGGCGATATGACGGATATTTACTATGCAATCAAAGATTGTATTGAAAAGAATACCGGCATCCCCGCTCCGGTTCTGGATGTGAAAAACACCCCGAAGGCCGCTTACGGTACGGTCAAGCTCACTCAGTCCGCTCCCCTCTTTGCAAACCTGACCAATCTTTCCACGCCTGTATTTGCAGCACATCCCCAGACAATGGAGCAATTGGGACAGGATTTTGGCTACCTACTTTACTCTTCAGAATTTACTGGCCCCTGTGAAACCGTAGATCTGATCTTGACAGAGCTTCACGACAGAGCACACATTTTCATAAACGGTCAGCTCGCCGGAATTCGGGAGCGGAGCCGCAGAAATGATGTGGTTAAGGTGGGTGCCAAGCTTGGCGAGACCGTTAAGATCGATATTCTTGTTGAAAACATGGGACGGATCAACTATGGTCCCTTAATGTTCGATCAAAAAGGCATTTGGGGCAGTGTTCGGCTTGCGCACCGGTTCCATTTCGGATGGAATCACTTCCCAATGACCATGGATGACCTGTCCGGATTGCAGTGGAAGGATACAGCAGACATCGGCTCCGTTCCCGCATTCTTCAAAGGTAAATTCACCATCGAGGGCACACCCTGTGACACCTTTATCAAGGCAGAACATTTCAAGAAGGGCTTTATCACCGTTAATGGATTCAATATTGGCAGATACTATAACGAAGCCGGCCCCCAGATGACGCTGTATGTTCCTGCCCCCATATTAAAAGAGGGCGAAAACGAGATCATTCTCTTTGAAACGGACGGATGCGACAATACAACTGTTACATTTATTGATACGCCGGCGCTCAGCAAAACACAGGACCGGAAAAAGCCCTTGAAATACTGGGATTGAATTGAGCGCAAATTAATGATCAGCGAAGAACCGCCGTTTTTTACGGCGGTTCTTTTATTATTCACGGAATGTTTATACTTTTTACCACAGTTTCATATACTATTTATAAAGGAAGATTATGCAAAGGAAAGATATATGTCATGGAGAAACTGAGTGTAAAAAAACCGTTTACGATACTGGTCGCAATCATAATGGTACTGGTTTTGGGCGTCGTCTCTCTTATGGGTATGACCACGGATCTTCTGCCCAATATGAGTCTGCCGTATCTGATCGTTGTCACCACTTATCCCGGAGCCAGTCCGGAACGGGTGGAGAGTGATGTTGTGCGGCCGCTGGAGGGCGCTCTGGGCACTGTGAACGGTGTTCAGAATGTATATTCCACCTCGGCAGAAAACTATGGCATGGTCCAGCTGGAATTCGAGGACGGAACAAACATGGATTCCACGCTGGTCAAGGTAAATACTGCCCTGCAGGAGGTAACTGCATCCCTGCCGGAAATGTGCGGGACTCCCTCCATCATCGAGCTGAGCATGGATATGATGGCAACTATGTACGTCTCCGTCAGCCGGGAGGGTTATGACATTTATCAGCTTTCCTCTTTTGTAAAAGGAACAGTTCAGCCCTATTTGGAACGGCAGAAGGGTGTTGCCAGCATCAGCGGTATTGGTCTTGTGGAGCAAAGCATACAGGTCGAACTGGATAAGGACAAGATCAGCAAGCTAAACGACAAACTGCTGGAAGCCATTAGCTATGGTCTGAAGTCCGCCAAAGAAGAACTGGATAAAGCCGAACAGGATGTCATCACAGGCAAAGAAGAACTGGCAAAAGCCCAATCCAGCTTCGGCCAGACCATGGCCGGCGGGATCTTCGATCAGATTGAAGGCGAGGTTCTTTCCACTGCTGCAGAATTAAAAACCGAGGTGGATACCCTTTTGACTCAGGTGAAAGCGCTTCGTTCAGAGATCACGGATGGGCAGACAGGTCAGCATTTGGATTCCATCATTGCGGAATTGGAGTCCCTGTCTGACTTTCTCGGCTCTGAGGATCTTAGTCAGGAAGATCTGATGCTGGCTGCCGGAAGTCTTCAGGTCATTGCCAAAGACCTTTCTGTTTTGCTGGGCAAGCTGAGCGAGATCGATCCGGAAACCGGCGAAAACGCAGATTTGGAAAGTATCCGTAAGCAGCTTTCGGATATTGAAGCTACGCTGACAGAAATCTCAAGTCTCATTGATTCCATCCCCGAAATTCTTGCCGGCCTTGAGTCTGCTTTCGCCGGCCTTGCGCAGGCGCAGCTGGATGCAGCCGTTGGTTTTGCCACTGCCAGCAGTCAGCTCACAGCAGCGGAAGCACAGCTTACTGCCGCGAAGACGCAGTACGAAACCGCAAAAGAGGATGCCCTTTCCAAGGCCAATCTGAATCAGCTTCTGAACATCTCCACCCTTTCCCAGCTGATCTATGCGCAGAACTTTTCCATGCCTGCCGGATATATCGATGATAAGGATGACAACAGCTGGCTTTTAAAGGTGGGCGACGAGATCCAATCGGTAGATGCACTTTCCTCCACTTTGCTTGCAAGTATGGATGCCATTGGTGATGTGCGCCTTTCTGATGTTGCCAATATCACCGTCATCGATAATGCCGCAGAAACCTACGCCCGCTTGAACGGCGAACAAGCCGTCATTCTGAGTATTTTCAAGAACAGTGTCACAGGTACCAACGAAACTGCAAACAACTGTCTGGAAGCCTTTGAGGAACTGGAAAGCAAGTACAGCGGCACCCATCTGGTGACGCTGATGAACCAGGGCAGCTATATCGAAATGATCATTGAATCTGTTCTTTCCAGCATGATCACGGGCGCTCTGCTGGCAGTTATCATTCTTGCGCTGTTCCTGAAGGATGTGAAACCTACCATCGTAGTTGCCTTCAGCATTCCCCTTTCCGTTATGTTCGCTCTGGTGCTGATGTATTTTACAAACATCTCGCTGAACATGATGACGCTGTCCGGTCTGGCTCTGGGTATCGGCATGCTGGTGGATAACTCCATTGTTGTCATCGAGAATATCTACCGGCTCCGCGGCAGAGGTGTCAGCGCTCCCCGCGCCGCTGTCCAGGGCACAAAACAGGTGGCTGGTGCCATCATTTCCTCCACTTTGACCACTGTCTGTGTCTTTTTGCCATTGGTATTCACCACAGGCATGGTCAACGAACTGCTGCTGCCGCTGGGTCTTGCCATCGGCTACTGCCTTGGTGCTTCCCTGCTGGTTGCCCTGACCGTAGTTCCTGCAGCCGCTTCCACCATGCTGAAAAATACGAAGCCGAAAGCCCACCCTTGGTTTGACCGTTTCGTTAACGCATACGGAAAATTCCTGAATTGGTGCCTGGATCACAAGGCAGTTCCGCTCACAGTTTCCATTACTTTGCTTGCCGCAACCATCTGGGCAGTTGTCAGTATGGGCATCGTTCTGCTGCCACAGATCTCCGGCAACCAGATTCAGGTAAATGTAAAAACCCCGGAAGGCGTCACCCGGGAGGAATCCTATGAAATGGCAGACGATGTCATCGATCTGCTTCTAAGCATAGACGGTATTGATAATGTAGGTGTCATGAACAGCGCTTCCACTTCCGGTCTGATGGGCGGAATATCTATGGGCAGCGGTTCCTACGGCAGCTATGTCTACTATATCGTTCTTCCGGAGGATATGCCCTCCACGAAAGTCGAACAGATCGCAGCGGATATCAATCACGCAGCGGAGGAATCTCCCTGTCAGATCGAAGCTGCCGCCGGCGGCATTGATGACATGACCGCCATGCTCGGCAGCGGACTGTCCGTCAAGATCTACGGCGATGATCTGGACACCATGCGGGAAATATCCGATGAAGTAATAAAGCTTGTGGAACAGGTAGCCGGTTATCAAGACATTATCACAAGTTTTGCAAACGGCGATCCTACGATCCATCTGGTGATCGATAAGGACAAGGCAATGTCCAAGGGCTTGACAGTCGCGCAGATCTATATGGCGATCTCGGAGCGAATGAATACCTCCGCTGCCTCCACCACCATCACACTGGAAGGTGTGACAATGGATGTAACAATCCACGATCCGCAGGACCCGCTGACCGTTGAAAACATTCTGGAAATGGAATTTGAAACAACGACCATGGACACGACCGGTGCCTCAGTAACGGAAAAGCACAAGCTTTCCGAATTTGCCACCATTGAGGAGACCTCATCCATAAACTCCATTGGCCGCGAAAACCAGACCCGGTATATTACCGTATCTGCAGGGATTGCGGAGGGCTACAATGCCACGCTTCTGTCCCGGGAGCTGGGCTCACTTCTGGATGCTTACACCGACAGTGACGCACTTCCCTACGGCTACACCGTGTCTCTGGAAGGTGAGAGCTCCACTGTCAACGAAATGGTGGAGCAAATGGTACTGCTGATCCTTCTGGGCTGCATCTTCATTTACCTTGTGATGGTCGCCCAGTTCCAGAGCCTGCTTTCCCCTTTCATTGTTCTGTTTACGGTTCCGCTGGCATTCACAGGCGGTATGATCGGCCTTCTCATCGCAGGTCAGCAGCTGAGCCTGCTGTCTATCATGGGCTTTGCTGTGCTGATGGGTACGATCGTTAACAATGGTATCGTCTTTGTAGACTATGTCAATCAGCTGCGGATCGGTGGTTTGGATCGCCGCACCGCTCTGATCGCCACCGGAAAGACCCGTATGCGCCCGATCCTCATGACTGCGTTGACCACGATCCTTGCCATGTTCCAGCTGGTATTCAGCGATGATATGGCGGGCCAGCTGGGCGGCGGAATGTCTATCGTGATCATCGGTGGTATGATCTATGCGACAATCATGACTCTGATCGTCGTTCCGGTCATTTACGACATTCTCTTTAAGCGTGAGCCCAAGGTCGTAGATGTGGGCAGCGATAATCTGGACGATGTTCCGGACGATGCTGCAGAGTATCTGGAGCAGACTTCCGCCGAAGATGCTCAGGAACAATCGGATCGTTAACGTTTATAATAGCGAAAGCCGCCGGATATTCCGGCGGCTTTTTCTCAATTCTTGGGTTTTTTATTGTTGATACAGGCATCCAGCTTTTCCTTGATATTCTCAGGAATTTCCCTGCCCACAGGACAACGCTTGGCATTTGCCATGCGATCTGTAAAGGTAATGATAAAGTCAATATCCTGCACCATCTGCTCCCCCTTCATGACGGCAATGGTATCAAAGCGGTTATGGATGGTCGCCGTATTGTGGGGGGCGATCCGGGCAAAGGACAGCGCAGGCACACCGTTATAGGCAAAGGGTGTGGAGTCACTGCTGTAGATCTCCTGCCGGGCCGCAATGCTGAAGCCCATTTCGGAGCAGATGTAATTGATGTAATGAACCAGCGCTTCTTCCGTTGAGCAGCAGGCAATGAACTTGCCCATGATGCAGCCGATCATATCCAGATTGATATTCAACACAATATTCTTCAGTTCTTCCGTGTGGGCGGCGCAATAAGCCTTGGCTCCCAGCAAGCCACGCTCCTCACTGCCGCACCAGATGAAACGCAGGCCGTAGCGGTGGGGATTCTTTGCGAAATACTCCGCAACACCCAGAATACCTACGGAACCGGACATGTTGTCATAAGCGCCCAAAGACAGGTATGTGGAGTCGTAATGAGCGGTCAAAACAATATATTCAGGGATCTCACCGGGCAGATCCAAGATCACATTGTGGGACTGGCCGGTATATTCCTCCTGCTCCAGAACGATCCGGGCGGAAACCGCATCGTCACGCACAATTTCGATGGCATCCTTGACATTAATGGTGACGCAGGGGATCTTGTTGCCCTTGCTGACGTAGCTTCTGAGCTCCTGCCGGTCGATATCCCGGTCAGCATAGTTGGCGTCCCCCGTATACTTGATCAAGGCAAGGGCACCGTTATCCAAAAGATCCTGATAGTGGTAAGAAAGAGGCTGATCCAACAGAACGATTTTTCCCTTGCACAGAGACAGGCTATAGGGATCTGCATTCCGCAGATAGTAAATCGGCGCCTCGATATCGCCGCAGCCGGAATTGAGCATGCCCTCACATCGGACTTCCTTGCCGTCTACAAACAGCTGTGCTTTCCGAATGGTTGCCATATCCACATTAAAGGGTTCAATTGTGGCAGTCAACCCCATTTCTGCACACTTGTCGCGCAAGTATTGCGCCGTACGAAGTTCCTCCGGGCTTCCGCCGGTACGGACATATGCGGTTTCTTCAAAAATCTTCATTATTTCTTTTGCATCCATGGTTATTACCTCCTTGAGAATAATATACCTTATCCCCTACCAATTTTCAACCTGTTGTTTACCCGTTCGATCACACCGCAGGCGATCTTCATTCCGGAATCTCCCGCCGGCTGACTGCGAAAATCATCCGGCATATTGTGAATCACGACGGTTTTCCCTATAATTTCACGAACAGTAAACCGATTTGTCAGAACTGTCATGAAAGCCCTTCCGCCCGCACTGAGCAGCGGTGGAAGATCCCCTGCGTGATCCGGATGGGGCCTGTTGGTTGGGTCATAGTGCCCCAAAGTATCCGAAAAGTCTGTTCCGGTACATGCTTCGCCTTTATGAATATGGAATCCAAAGAATCCCTCCGCCGGAAGTCCGGATAGATCCGCCTTAACGAGCACGCCTCCCGATTCCTGTAAGAACTGAACACGCCCGCGCAGGATCCGGTTATCTGTTCTGCCGTATATCCAGGCAGCTGCTGCCGGTATATCATTTTTCATGAGAACCACCTCATATCAGCATATGACGTCCCAAAAATGAGGTGCAGAAAATGCTGATACGGTCATATCGGAATTTTACGGTTATCCCATTGAAAACACGATGCCGGCCAGGGCGGACAACCCAATAAATACGATCGGGTGCAGCTTCTTGGTCAGCTTCACTTTATTGGTCAGCAGCCACAGCACCACAGCAAGGATCCAGCCCTTCCAATTCACGGCAGCAAATGTAAACCCATGACCGGAATAAAAGAGATTGGAAATCACAACACCGATTCCCGCCGCAGCGATCAGGCCGGTAGAAGCCGGGCGCAGGCCATAGAACGCCCGCTCAACAATGGGGTTGTTCCGGAAGCTGTTGAGCACCGCAGCAATAATCAAAATAACGATCACAGAAGGGGTGATCAGTCCAAGTGTTGCAGTCACAGCGCCCAAAATCGCGCCAAGGATGCCGAAATGATTCATTCCCGTAACAAAACCCACATAAGTTGCCATATTGACACCGATGGGTCCCGGAGTAGATTCTCCAACTGCTACCATATTGGCAAGGTCATCGTAGCTGAACCAACCGGTGCTGTCCGCCATTTCATACAGGAACGGGATGGTCGCCATGCCGCCGCCCACTGCGAATAATCCGGTTTTGAAAAATTCATAAAACAGGCGCAAATAGAGCATCATTTCTTTCTCCCTCCCAGCATCTGGATCACGATGCCGGCAGCACCGGCCAGAAGAACAAACACCACAGGGCTTAAAGGCGTAAAGTAGCTTCCCAATGCAACGAGAATAAAGATCGCCAGTGTGACCTTGTCGATAACCGCCTTTTTAAACAGCTTCACCACTGCATTGAGAATCAGCACGCACACACAGACCCGGATGCCGCCAAAGGCATTTTGCACCCAAACCAGATGGGAAAATGCCTCAATGGCACCGGCAAGCAGAGAAATGATGATCAGTGACGGAAATACAACGCCCAATGTGGCAGCGATCCCGCCCGGGATTCCCTTATTCTTCTGACCAATAAAGGTAGCCGTATTGACGGCGATCACGCCAGGCGTACACTGACCGATGGCGAAATAATCCATCAACTCCTCTTCCGAAGCCCATTTCTTATTCTCAACGACTTCCCGCTGCAAGATGGGCAGCATGGCGTAGCCGCCGCCAAAGGTCATTACACCGACTTTGGCAAATGTTAAAAACATATCCAGATAAATATTCATTCTTCTCTCCATCGCTCCTTAATATGCTCCAATGCGGTGATCCCGGCAACGGAAAGCCGCTCCGTCACCACAGGGCTATTCAAACAACCCTTATCAAAACACGCACGAATGTGCCGAACCTCATAGATCAGCTCATGCTCACAGGGATATTCCACACTCTCCTCCGGATTTCCCGGGAAATGGAATATCGCCTTGCGGGCTTTCCAGTATTCCGGGATCTCTGCCCAGCCCTTGGTACCATAGATCCGGCAAGTATTGTCCAAAATGGCCTTGGTACTGTTTTTTGCATTGAATAGCACACCGTTTTCCGTTTCTCCGGACAGCACATACTGCCATTCGACGCCTTCTTCATTGGCGCTGCGGACGCCGCGGATGCTGCGAATATTCCCAAAAAGCCAGATGAGCAGCTGCACAGCATAGATCCCGCTGGAAAGCAGCGGTCCACCGCCTGCCTTTTCATCAAACATCCATGTATTATAGGCTGCAGAAAAGCTGTGGCTCATTTCTGCCATGTGGATCTGACCCAGATCTCCGTTTTCGATCCTGCGGCGCACTTCCAGCAGTGCAGGCAGGAACAGCATTTTTTCTGCTTCCATCAGAAACAGGCCCTTTTCCCGTGCCAACGCAAACAGTTCCCGGGTCTGGGCAGCGCTGGTGGTGCAGGGCTTTTCGCAGATCACATGCTTGCCATGCTCCAATGCAGCCTTTGCCCACCGGTAGTGCTGGGCATTCACTGTAGATATATACACAATATTGATCCGGTCATCCGCCAGCAATTCCTCGTGGCCGCCATATGCCGCGGGAATATCCCACAGCGCTGCCTTTTCCCGGGCTTTCTCCAGTGACCGGGATGAAAGTGCCACAATGTCCCCTGCTCCGGCTTCCCGCACAGCAGCAATAAAACGGGGTGCTATGGAAGATGTACTCAATATTCCGAAATGAAGCTGTTCCATATGACCAACCTTTCCTTGCAGTGTTATTCCCACAGATAGACGCGGCACTCATAGGGCTGCAGCCGGTCCTTCTGCTCTTTGTAATTTGTCAGGATCAGCTTGGCTTTTCCAACATCAAAGCCAGCAGGGATCCTCATTCGTACAGGCTTTTCGCTGAAGGAGCATATCACAAGCAGCTTCTGCCCCTCCATCTCCCGACTGTAGGTATACCGTTTTCCATCCAGCGGAAAATGCTCTCTGTAACTGCCATAACGAACCACCGGCAATCTTTTACGCAGCCGGATGGCCTCCCTGTAGAAATTCAGCAGCGAATCGGGGTCTTTTTCCTGTGCCGCCACATTGATCACGGTGTAATTGGGATTGACATAGAACCATGGCTTTCCCGTGGTAAAGCCGGCATTGTCAGTTGCATCCCACTGCACCGGTGTCCGGGCAGAGTCACGGGAGGAGCGCCACATTTTCTGCAAACGCACATCATCTGGCTTATTAAGATTGCTGTGGGCGTAGTTATACCGGGTCTGCACATCCTCGTACATTTCCGGATCTTCCGGCTTCCAGTTCAGCATGCCGATCTCCTGCCCTTGATACAGGAAGGGCGTCCCCTGCTGGAACAAATAGCTGACCGCAAGGGTCTTTCCACTTTCTTTCCACCACTTTTCGCTGCCGTAGCGGGAAATGATCCGGGGATGGTCATGATTTTCTATGTAGAGCATATTCCACGCTTTGCCAGAGAGCTTATGCTGCCAGCTGGAAAATGCATGCTTCATGCGTCGAAGAGAGAATTTTGTGGGCAGATAATCTGTAAACAGGCAGTCCGCCGTCTGGCACTGGAACTGGATCATCATATCGATCTGGCCCTTTTCTTCATCGATGTACTTCAGAGCCTGTTTGGGCCATACCAGCGGTGCCTCCGCCAAAGTAAAGCAATCGTAGCGGTCAAATACATCTCGCTTGAATTCTGCCAGATATTCGTGGATATGGGGACCGTGGTTATAGTTGGGCATCCCCTTGTAAATGGGAAACAGGTGATCGTCCGGCAGCCCTTCCTTTTTGGAAATATAGGTGATCACATCTTCCCGGAAGCCGTCTACACCCATATCCAGCCAGAACCGCAGGATCTTTTTGACCTCTTCCCGAACCAAAGGATTATCCATATTCAGATCCGGCTGCTTGACAGCAAAAAGATGCAGATAGTATTCACCGCGGACTTCATCGTAAGTCCACGCCTTACCTTCAAAATTGCTGTCCCAATTATTGGGGAGCTTTCCGTCTGGTCTGGCTGGCCGCCAGATGTAGTAATCCGTGTAGGGCTCGATCCGCCGGCGGCTCTTTTGGAACCAGTCATGCTCGTCACTGGTGTGATTCACCACAAGATCCATGATAAGCTTCATGCCACGCCGGTGAACGCCATCCAAAACCTGCCGGAATGCCTCCATACCACCGAATTCCGGTGCGATATCCATATAGTCCGCAATATCATAACCGCAGTCGGCACCGGGGGACGGATAAATGGGAGAGAACCAGATGCCATCGCAGCCAAGACTTTTGATATAGTCCAGTTTCTCCAGAACGCCCCACAGATCGCCCATGCCATCGCCGTTTCCGTCCTTAAAGCTCCGCGGCCAGATCTGATAGAACACCATATCTTTATACCAGCGCTTTCTTTCCATATCGATCCCTCCCATCCTTTCTGGCAATTATAGCACACTTTTCTCCGGCAGTCACCA
Source organism: Faecousia sp. (assembly GCA_045576415.1). Classification (GTDB taxonomy): domain Bacteria; phylum Bacillota; class Clostridia; order Oscillospirales; family Oscillospiraceae; genus Faecousia. The sequence goes on from JAZNGJ010000015.1 coordinate 55,561, forward strand.
CAAATATCATTGACACCGCCAAAAAACACAGATAAAATAAGAAAAAAGGAGGGGTTTTATGGAATTTTCCATTCCGAAGGGAATGCTGATGGGTGCTGCTACCGCCGCGACCCAGATCGAGGGCGGCAATGTAGACTCCAACTGGAATGACTGGTACCAGCGCGGCTTCATCAAAGATGGCACCAACCCCGCAACCGACAATGACCACTGGGAAAAGTGGCAGGAAGACACCCACATCATGTCCGACATGGGTCTGCAGATCTACCGTTTCGGCATCGAATGGGCAAGACTGATGCCGGAAGAAGGACACATCAATGAAGACGCCATTGCCCGCTACCGGCAGGAATTGCTGCTGTTACAAGAAAAAGGGATCCGGCCTCTGCTGACCATCCACCACTTTACCAACCCCATGTGGTTCGAGCGCAAGGGTGCATTTGAAAAGCGGGAAAATCTGCACTACTATCTGGAGCTTGTAGAACTGACCGTTGACCGTTTCGGCGATCTTTGCAGCGATTATATTACCATCAACGAGCCCAATGTATATGCTACCAACTCCTATTTCTTCGGTATGTGGCCTCCCGGCGAGGTGAACATCAGAAAAACCATCGCCGTTATGGAGAATCTGGCATACTGCCATATCAAAGCCTATCAACTGATCCATCAGAAGCGTGAAGCCAAGGGCTATACGGATACGATGGTAGGCTGCGCCAATCATATGCGTGTTTTCGCGCCGAAAAACCCCGGAAATCCCTGGCACCGCCTGTGCGCCAAGCTCACCGCATGGCTGTTCCAGAATGCACTGACCGAGGCCATGACACTGGGGAAATTCCCCCTGCCCCTTCACAATCACGGAAAATTACCCAAGGGCGAATACACTGACTTTATCGGTCTGAATTATTACACCCGCTCCACTGTATCCGGCATTGGAGACGGTGTCAAGGAAAACAGCCCCAGAAACGACCTTGACTGGGAAATCTACCCCCAAGGCATCGTGGACTGCGCACAGCAGCTTTATGAAGTGCTCCCCCGCCCGATCTGGGTCACGGAAAACGGAACCTGCGATAATGACGACCGCTTCCGCTGCCGGTATCTTTATGAGCATCTGAAGGCACTGAGCGAATCCGGACTTCCCTTCCAGCGGTATTACCACTGGTGCTTCTGCGATAACTTCGAGTGGGTGGAAGGCAACAGCGCAAAATTTGGCCTTGTCCGCGTGGATCCGGATTCGCGTAAGCGCACTGTCAAAGAATCCGGCAGATTCTATTTCCAAATCATTCATAATCAGGGCGTAACCAGAGAGATGTACGAACAATATGTTGTAAAGCAGGAGTATGATGTAAGATGATCGAATATAGCAATGGGGTCTTCGGGATCCACGGGAAGGATTTTTCCTGTCTGCTCCGTGTAAACCAATACAGGCTTTTGGAACAGCTGCACTTCGGCGAAGCCGTATCCACTTCTGATGCGGAAGCTTTTCTGTGCCGTCCGGGACTGGGCTGGGGCTCATCCATCGTTCTTGATGACAAGGATCCTGCAAGCTGCCCGGACGCGCTGGCTCTGGCATGGAGCGGCTCCGGCCGGGGTGATTACCGGGAAAGCCCGCTGGAACTGAATGGGCAGCCTACCGACTTCCGGTATGTCAGTCATCAGATCCTTGATGGGGTTGTTTCCATGGATTGTGGGCTTCCCCATGCACACGGCAATGGGGAAACACTGTGCATCACCATGGCACAGCCCGGTGCCGAGCTTCAGCTGTATTTCAGCATCTTTAACGATGTAATGACGCGCAGAGCGGTGCTGAAGAATACCGCGGATACTCCCATTACCGTCACGAAATTGATGAGCAGCATGCTGGATCTGCAGGGCGATTTTGAGATGACCACCTTTGACGGCGGCTGGATCGCGGAAATGCGCAAGCACACGCTTCCCATTCTTGACAGCCGGGTCGTCAATGAAAGTGTCACCGGATCCTCTTCCAACCGGCACAATCCCGGTTTTTTGCTGAGCCAACCGGGTGCCACAGAGGACGCAGGCCATGTCTTTGGTTTCAACCTGATCTACTCCGGAAACCACTATTCCGCCGCTCAGCGCTCCCTGCAGGGGCTGACACGGGTCATGCAGGGCATCAGCCCATCTAACTTCGCGCGGACGCTGGAACCGGGGCAGGCATTTGAGACACCCGAGGCGGTGATCGCATTTTCTGAACATGGGTTTGCTGGTCTATCCCGGAAAATGCACCGCTTTGTAAACGAGAATATCATTCCCCAGCATTGGCAGAACCGGGCCAGGCCCGTTCTCTATAACAGTTGGGAGGGCTGTATGTTCGATTTTACCCACCAGCGCCTTGTTACCCTTGCCCGGGAAGCAAAAATGCTGGGCTGCGAGCTGTTTGTTTTGGACGATGGCTGGTTCGGTCAGCGCAAAGATGACCATGCAGGCTTAGGCGATTACAATGTGAACACCAAAAAGCTTCCCTTCGGGCTGAACGGTCTTGCCAGAAAGATCAATTCCATGGGCATGGAATTCGGACTTTGGTTTGAACCGGAATCCGTGAATGTGGACTCTGACCTTTATCGCGCGCATCCCGACTGGGCACTAACCGACGAATTCGCGCCCATAATGGGACGTCATCAGCTTCTGCTGGATCTGACAAAGCCGGAAGTGCGGAATTACATTGTTGAAAATGTGGGCAAAACCCTGGACAGCGCCCCCGTCTCCTATGTCAAGTGGGATATGAACCGGCATAGCATTGCCCTCGGCGCAAAAGCGCATGATTACATTCTTGGTCTTTACGATGTGCTGCACCGGATCTTCACCCCCAGACCCAAGATCCTGCTGGAAAGCTGCTCTTCCGGCGGTAACCGTTTTGATCTCGGTATGCTTTGCTATGGCCCGCAGATCTGGTGCTCGGATAACACCGACCCCATTGAGCGCATGACGATCCAAGGAAATCTGTCCTATCTCTACCCCCAGTCTACCTTTGGTGCTCATGTCAGCGCCGCGCCCCATTCGCAAACCCTTCGAAATACACCATTGTGCACCCGGGGCAATGTTTCCTTCTTTGGCTGTCTGGGATACGAATTGGATCTAAAGCATCTGCTGAAGCTCGAAAAAGAGCAGATCAAGGAGCAGATCGTATTTTATAAGCAACACCGCAACATCTTCCAGTTCGGTACATTCTGCCGTCTGGAAAACGGCTGGCAGGTTTCTGACGGCAAAACAGCCCTTGCAGCAGTTTTCCGCAAGCTGGTTGCGGCAGCTCCCGGCTATGAGACACTCCGTCTAAAGGGTCTTGACAAAGGTAGCCGTTACCGTTTTCGGACGAATCCTCAGGTTCTCCGGGTAGGTCAGTTTGGAAGTCTTGTTAAACATGTTGCCCCTGTGAATCTGGATCCCAACGGCCTGCTCCTTCGGGCTGCTGACCGGTATATCACGCTGCCGGACGGCACACAGAATTTCCATGCCAGTGGTGCAGCGCTGATGGCAGGCATCCGGCTGCTTCCCAATTTCCGGGGCACCGGATATGACGCGAACCAGCGCACCTTGACCGATTTTGGATCGGAACTCTATATCATTGAGGAGGAAATCATCCGTGAACAAGCTTGATGACCGCAACCGCATCTATTTCGGCCTTGGTACTATCGGCCGGGATATGTTTTACGCTTTTGAAGCCAACACACTGCTGTACTTTCTATCGGATGTATTGAGCCTGCCTGTCTGGGTTTTCGCGGCAGCCAGTATGATCCTTTCCGTTATGCGGATCTTCGATGCCTTCAATGATCCTATTACCGGACTTGTGATCGATAACATCCGCTCCCCATGGGGCAAATTCAAGCCTGCCATTCTGGTGGGTGGCCTACTCAGCGCTGTTTTCTCTGTGATCCTCTTTGCAGGAATTGGTTCGGGCTGGACATTTATTATCCTTTTTGGCCTTGCCTATCTTCTGTGGGACATTACTTACGGCATCAACGACATCGGCTACTGGACACTGCTTCCGGTTCTCTCTTCCGATCAGAAGCAGCGGGAGAAGACCGGTTCATTTGCCCGAATCTGCGCCAATGTGGGTATGTATATCGTGATGGTAGCTTGGCAGCCCGTCACCAGCGCTATGGGCGATACGCCGCAGGTCTGGTTCTGGTGTGCAGTTGTCATTTCTGTGATTTATCTGCTTGGCCTGCTGTTCCCGCTTCTTGGTATTAAAGAAAAGCGAGTGTCTATGGAAAAGCAGGAGTCCACCTCTATCCGCCAGATGTTCCGGGCGCTGCTGAAAAACGATCAGCTCATGTGGACGACCCTTGCCATGGGATTGTTTATGATTGGTTACTGCACCACCGTAAACTTCGCCGTTTACTACATGAAATACCTCTTTGGCAACGAAGGCATGTATGTCGTACTGGTTGCTGTCGTTGGCGTTGCGCAGCTTGGAACGCTCTCCGTCTACCCTGCCGTTGCCAAGCGCATGAACCGCCGTCAGCTTTATACTCTGGGAACTATATTGGTTTTGATCGGTTATGGGATCTTCTTCTTCGCAGAAGTATCCATTATTCTGATCGCGCTGGGTGCCGTGCTCGTGTTTGTGGGGCAGGCTTTCATCCAGACCTTGATGCTCATGTTCCTTGCAGATACCGTGGAATACGGTCACTGGAAGCTGGGCAAACGCAACGAATCCATCACCTTCTCCATCCAACCCTTGATCAATAAGATCGGCGGCGCACTGGCTACCGGTATCGTCAGTCTGACTCTGATCTTCTCCGGCATCAAAGTAGATGGCGGCACGGTCGATTCCATCGGTGCTGACGGCAAGCTGATCATTAAGGTAGCTATGTTTGCCATCCCTTTGCTGATGATCGTTCTGGGATACATCGTCTACCTTAAGAAATACAAGATCAGCGAAGAATACTACGCACAGATCCTGAGAGATCTGGAAGAAAAAGAAAGCATCTCCGAATAACAAATAGCAGCGGCAAACTTACGTTTGCCGCTGCTTTCTTATTTCTTTCTGCGCATTGCTGTTTTATCATTTGCGTTAAAGGCGAAATTGGTATTGCCCGCAGTTTCTGTAACTTCGCATTCCGCCAAAGCATATAGCTGGGCTTTGTCAATACAGTTCACAGGATCAAAGGCCTCACTGCCCGCGTAGGCGATCAAACGGTTCTTGAGCCAGCGAGCAGCAGGATCCGAATCAGAGAAATTCAGGGTGCATACCAGAAGCTTCCCGTTCAGCGCTCGGAACTCGAACAACGCAGATTGACGGATCGCAAATTTATGCGTAGACACGACCTCAACGATGGGGTCAAAAGGCACACTGTCTGCCTCGAAATAAACCGCACTGCCTCCCTCCAGCAGCCGCCGGAACTGCCAGCCGCAGAAGCCGTCATGGGACAGGTCTTTCAAGGCAGGATGGTCGTAGATCACAGTCGCGAGATTTCCCGATGTACGGCCGGCCAGCGCCATCTGGAAGGTTGTCGGCAGGCTGACAAACGGTGCATCGCCCAACAGCAATACATTCTTGCCGGCTTCCAGAGCACTGCAAAGCGCATCCAGTGACATTCCATTACTGATCAACAAATCGCCGCTTTTTGCATCCGTTTCCATCGGGAACAGATACAGCTCCCACTGGTTTTCCGCATACGTATCGCCGCATTCCAGCGTCACATACAACTGCATTGCGCCGGGCGTGCTGCACTCCGGAAGAACCGTATCCAGATCAAACAGCTTGGTCACCTCGCCGGCTTCCACTGTTTCCAGCGTTTCACTGCGCCTGTATATCAGCTTATCTCCCAAAGTGAGACGAACATTCAGCTCCGCTCCCTGCAGTGTGTCTGCTCCATAGTGGGAAGCATAAAGGCTGCACTTAAACTGGTGACCCGCAATAAAGTTGAAGTCCGTTCCCAGATCCGTCAGCAGAACCGTAGGAGAATTGTACATAAGTACGTTCCGTACCGTTTCACCGGGCTTCAGTTCATAGAATTCATTCATCATGCCCACATCATAACCAAAGGTATGCCAGTGGGTATCAATAGGGCCAAGGAAGTCAAATCCGGCAAGATTTTTGCACAGGCGAACCGCTTCAAAATTGTGCTTGCGCAACCGCCGCTGCCATTCAGACGAATTTTTAAAGTACAGCGGCGCTTTTGGAAGCAGTCCCTTGGAATCAAGATGCCGGCGGATAGAGTCAAACATATCCGTCTTCCCTACACGCTTGCCCTCGTAGCGCCGTGCAAGAGACAGATCCGTGTAGCAGCCCTGAATACAGATTTCATGAGAGAGTCTGGGCTTGTTATAGACCCGGCTCCAGTCGTCCAGCTTTTCCGGATCCGCATCCAGAGAGCAATAACTGGTCAGACCTAAGGTATAGCTATTGTAAACATCGCTGAATTCTCCTACAGTTTTCAGGCGGCGGGGATGGTGGGTAAAAGGCTCATTGACCAACTCCGCCATCTGATCCTCCTCGATCCAGCAATACTCTAAACCACGCATGGCACTCATCGGAGAAAACAGGCTGTCCGTATTTTCATGTACGGCATTTGCGCACTGTCTTTGGTGTTCAATGAATGGATCATCCATTTGCAGCTCATTGCCGCAGCTGTACATTACAACGGAAGTATGCCTGCGGCAGAACCGCACGATCTGCTTCCACTCTTCCAAAGAGGTATTGTTGGGACTTTCCACCTCTATCAGAATTCCCAGTTCGTCCGCAGCCTGCATATATTCCTCCACTGGAATATGTGTATGGAATCGAATAAAGTTAAAGCCAAGTTTTTTGATGGTTTTGATCACATTGCGGTAGAAGCTGATATCATGATTGGGGTGTACAGTTTCCGGGTAATAGCAATGCTCGCAGATTCCGCGAAGATACACCGGTTTTTCGTTCAGGCGCAGATGAACACCTTCCGCGGTCAGCCGGCGAACACCAAACCTGCGGGACAAAACTGCTTCACCGCAGCATATTTCCAGTGTATACAGCTTAGGATTTTCCGGAGACCATTGCTCTAAGCCCTTTGCGCAGAAGCAAAAGTCACCGTCCGCTCTGCCGGAGAGGATCCGCGTTTCTCCGTCATATACGGACCAGTCAAAAGAAGCTGACTGTGACAGCTCCACATTGACGGATACAAGGGAACAATCCTCCGATATGATAATTGCAGCATCCCGCAAAGCACTACGGTAAACCCGAAGCTCCACATCGCCGGTAATACCGCCGGTATACTGGTTGGCCGCCCGGTTGGTAAGACCGGAAACAGGCTCGCCGTCATAGCCGGTAAGGCCGATATTGGAAACACTTAGAACAACAGTGTTCTCACCGTCATGCAGAATTCCCTCCGGAATATCCATGTCAAAGGGCGTACTGTAGCCCTCGTGACGGCCAAGATATACATCGTTCAGCCAAACGGATACCGCATTCTGCACGCCCTCAAAATGGATGGCCGCAGGTTCATCAATACCATCACAGCAAAATGTCCGACGGTAGAAGAAATTGCCCATAATATTGGGCAGTGCCATGTCCGGCGCCACACCGGCTATTGGATAGCGTTGCTGGCCGAATTCCGGATTGATCTTCAGACTGCCGAAAAACGGTGCATAGGCAAAAGCATCGGTCATGTCCTCCCAGTACCCAGGGACAGCGTTCCTTATCAAAAAAGCGTTTTTCATTATCCTTGCCAAGCTTGTGTCTGGGTCAAGTTTCCATGGACATTCCTCACCGGAATACACCGTTTCAGAATACGCCATTTCCCAAGTACCATTCAGCGAAAAGGTCTCATGCATAACGGTCAACTCCTCTTTTTCAGCAACTCTAGCTGATTACATTATAATTCAATTGCAGAAAACTGCAATACAAGGCATCAAACAGGTATATACACTTAGACGTACTTTATATCATTATAAATATAATCGCAAAAATAATAAATTGTTTAGGTTGTGAATAACATTGCGATTCTTGCTGTTTTAGCAAACATGCATAATCATCATGAAATATGTCGCATTTCAAAAAACCCGCTTTCCTATTTCAGGAAAGCGGGTCACTTTGGAGGTACCGCCCAGATTTGTCTGCATTTTCTTTCCTATGGAAAGAAAACTATAGTTCGGCTCGGTCGAGCCCTCGCCGGCAGCGCTCATCCGCGCTGCAT
>JAZNGJ010000016.1:0-9825 GCA_045576415.1 Faecousia sp.
CAAGGCTCCCCTTGTCAGGGGAGCTGTCACGCGAACAGCGTGACTGAGGGGTAGTTTCTCTCCCCCAGTCATGCCGTTTGGCATGACAGCCCCCTCGTCAGAGGGGGCCTTGAGAGTTGCTCCTCTTAGTAAGCGAAACGATCATTTCTCTCTGAACAGGAGGACGGCCTATGGATGACCTTTTTTATATGGATGAGGCGCTGGAGCTGGCTCGCGAGGCCTTTGCCGAGGGGGAAGTACCTGTGGGATGCGTCATCGTTCGGGACGGCCAGATCGTGGGCCGGGGCAGAAATCGCCGGGAAACCGGGAAAACGGCGTTGGGCCATGCGGAGATCGAAGCAATTAGCCAAGCCTGCCGGAATTTGGGCGGCTGGCGGCTGTGGGAGTGTACGCTGTATGTAACACTGGAGCCCTGTCCCATGTGCGCCGGAGCCATCGTCAATGCCCGGATCCCCCGGGTGGTCTATGGCGCGTCCGACAGCAAATGCGGCGCCTGCGGATCGGTGTGCGATCTGTTTTCCATGGATTTCAACCACCATCCCACAGTCTGCGCCGGCGTTCGGGAAGCGGAAGCATCTGCCTTGCTGCAGGAATTCTTCCGGAATCTGCGGCTGGAGCTGAAGGACAGGCCCAAGTGGCGCCGTCCGCAAAAGTAAATAAATATGGCGGCTGCCCCGAAAGGACAAGCCTGATCATCCGCCAATTTTCGATGGTTCCGAGGATTTTCGACATTTTATCGGGAGGGATCACATGGATCAACAGCGGAAGATCATAAGGATGGGGGCAGTGGCCATTGTGATGGCGATCACCCTCCGTCTTTTCGGCGGAGGTTTTATTAATACTCTTGGGCAGGTGCTGCAGGATGAGCGGGCCCAGGCCTTTCTTGTGTATCTGCAGACCGGCAGGCTCCTGCGCAGACCCCAGAGCCTGCCGCAGCAGACGCAGCCGCCGCAGACAGAGCCTCAGCAGACAACGCTGCCGCCGGAGGCGGTGCTATCTTTTTCACCGGAAGATATGCAGAATATTTCTGTGACCTACAGGTGCGACTACCGGCCGGATGCGGAAAGCCTGCTGCTGCAGCCCCTTGTCTGGGATCTGACAGGGGATGGCCCCACGGTGCTCATCGTGCATACCCACGCAACGGAGGCCTATACCCAAACAGCCGGAACGGAGTATGAAGAGGATGCTGCCTACCGGACGCTGGACGAGCGGTACAACATGGTGTCCATCGGGGAGGAAGTGGCAAGAGTTTTGGAGGCAGGGGGGATCTCTGTGCTCCACGACCGCAGCTATCACGATTATCCGTCCTATAATGGCTCTTACGGCAATGCCAGAGTGGCCATTGAGGAATATCTGCGGCAGTATCCCTCCATTCAAATGGTGCTGGATATCCACCGGGATGCGTCCGACGGCGAAAACGGAAGCCAGCTCACTACTTCGGCAATGGTGGGCGGACAGCCTTCGTCCCAGCTGATGGTGGTGGCAGGCACGGATGCAGGCGGCAGCTACCATCCCAATTGGCAGCAGAATCTTGCTCTGGCGCTGAAGCTCAGCGCGGTGCTGGAACGCTCTGATCCGGGGGTGACCCGTCCGGTCAGCCTGCGGTCGTCCCGGTTCAATATGGATCTGACGCCGGGAAGTCTGCTCATTGAGGTGGGCGCTGCGGGAGATACCCATGAGCAGGCTCTATTGGCAGCCAACGCTCTGGCCCGGGGGATCCTTGCACTGGCAAAGGGAAGCAAATGATCGTTTACAGTAGCACCAAGGCTCCCCTTGTCAGGGGAGCTGTCACGCGAACAGCGTGACTGAGGGGTAGTTTCTCTCCCCCAGTCATGCCGTTCGGCATGACAGCCCCCTCGTCAGAGGGGGCCTTGAAAGTTGCTCCTCTTAGTAAGCTAAACGATCATTTACCGCAGTATCGTTACCGGGCGGGTCTGGGAAATAACGACACCAGACGCAGGGCGTGCGAGTCTGTCCGCGACGACTCGTCGCTAAACGATCATTTACCGTCTTATAGCACATTCCACCAGCTGATCTGGAAGCTTTCGGCGATGGCTTTGCAGATCTGGGAAAGATTGGAGCAGACAACGGCGTAATTTTCTTCCAGAGAAAGTCCTTTGCAGACCTGCAGCTCGTCAAACAGCTGCTCCGCTTCCTCCAATGGTTCATGGTCTGCAAAGGAAGCGGTGAGCCGGCGGTACTGTTCCCATTTGCGCTGCGCGTTTTGGGAAAGGGCATCCGCCGTCTCCCAGTCCTGCCGCTGTGCCGCAAGGGCTGCTTCTGAAAGGGTGTCGGACAGTGTGCTGTGGATGCCGGAAAGGCCAACCATCTGCCAGATGCCGAGAGTAAGCAGGAGAATGAGGAATGTGACCCCAAGCCAAAGCCGTTTCATGTTGCGTCCTCCTTTCGCAAAAGCACCGTTTTTCCGGATTCGTCAACAGTCAGAAGCAGCACATCCTCCAAATCGGCATCCTTTTCCCGAAGCAGCTTTTCCACCCAAGCTTGGCTTTTTCCGGCTACGGACAGATTGTGCTTGTACAGGCAGCCGTCCGCAGCCAGCGTGATGGGCAAATGCTGCTTCTTCAGCCGGATCCCGGCAGCCTTGGCGCTGGCAGGCAGATGTTCCGGGTAAGGGAAAACGGATAAGTTCCCGTCGGTTTCCAAAATGGCGTACTGCACCGTGGTCACGTCCAGCACATCCTTTTCCCGCAAATGCCCGGTCAGCTCATCCAGCGTGATCCGGGTGCTGCGCAGGTTATCCTGCAGGATGCGGCCGTTTTCGATGAGGATCACCGGCTTTCCGCACAGGAGCCTGCGGAAGCAGATGCTGCGCATGGAAAGTGCGGACAGCACCAGCTCCAGCCCCAGCACCGTCAGAATGGGAACAAGACCGGAGTAGAGGGGGATGCCGCCGTCCTGCATGGGGATGGAGGCCAGATTTGCCACCAGCATGGTGACCACGAATTCGGACGGCTCCATTTGCCCGATCTGGCGTTTTCCCATCATGCGGATCACGGCAATGAGGATCAGATAGAGAATAACGGTACGGATGTAGGATAGCAGCATGGTTTCCTCCTGATACGGAAAATGATCGTTTAGCTTACTAAGAGGAGCAACTCTCAAGGCCCCCTCTGACGAGGGGGCTGTCATGCCGAACGGCATGACTGGGGGAGAGAAATAGTTGGTTTTAGCGTTTTGTTTGTACAAAGTAGTAACTTTCAAGTTTTCTCTCCCTCAGTCAGCTTCGCTGACAGCTCCCTCGTCAGAGGGAGCCTTGGTACTACGCTAAACGATCGTTTAACACTGTAAGCTGGCGTTATTTTTTCCCAAAGGAGCCAATCTATACAAAAAGCAAAAACCGCAGGCATTGCCTGCGGTTTCTGCAACAGAAAAGAGGAAAGGAATAAATGAAAAAGAGATTTGAATCGTTTGACTATAGTATAGGATTTAATTATGAATAAAAAAAGCGAATAATTGTTAAGTTTGTTTTAAGTTATATTTTATATCCCATGTTTCTCCTCTGGCACAAGGAGTTTTTCCGGAATGAGTCTTTACACCGGCGGCATTTTGCGCTAAAATAAGGGAAAAGGAGGTGCATACCCATGAAAGACGATACCCGCGCGGAACTGGAGCGGATCGAAAAGGAACTGCTGGCCCAGGAGCCGGAAGTCGATGACATTCTGGACGATGAACTGATCCGGGAAGTTTTGGCGGAGCCTGCCTTTGAGGATATGGACGAGATCAAAGATCCCGACGGGCCTTTGATCTACTGCAATTACTCCAATGATTATGGCCGCGATCTGGAGCTGACTGCGCAAAGCAGTGAGGATAAAAAAGCGAACAAGAATGACAAGGTGGAGATCGGCCTGATGATCACAGCCAGCCTACTGGCATTGGGCATTATCTGCGTGATGATCTACTGGCTTACCCATTTCTTGAAATGATGGTGGGAAAAGGAAAGCCTGTCGGCCGCTTTGCGCCTACACCTTCGGGAAGGATGCATCTGGGCAATGTGTTTGCCGCCATGATGGCGTGGCTGTCGGTCAAGTCCAAAGACGGCGAGCTGGTGCTGCGGATGGAGGATCTGGATACACAGCGTACCAGTGCAGAGTTTGCCGAAATTTTGCGGCAGGATCTTCTGTGGCTGGGTCTTGAATGGGACCGGGAAACGCCGCCCCAGAGCAGCCGCAGCGCCGCATATGACCGGTATTTTGAAATGCTGCGGGAAAAGGATCTGCTGTATCCCTGCTTTTGCACCCGTTCCCAGCTCCACAGCGTCAATGCCCCCCACCTTTCCGATGGGACTTATGTGTATCCCGGCACCTGCCGGGCTCTTTCCGCGGCGGAAAGAGCTGCGTTTGGAAGAGAAGGCGCGTGGCGGGTCAAGGTGCCGGACCGGGTCTGGAAATTTACGGATCTGGGTCAGGGCGAATACCGCCAGAATCTTTTTACGGACTGCGGCGATTTTGTGGTCCGCCGGGCGGACGGTGTATATGTATATCAGCTTGCGGTGACTGTCGATGACGGCGAAGCCGGCGTCACGGAAGTGGTGCGGGGGATGGATCTATTAAGCTCTGCCCCCCGGCAGATGTATCTGCAGGAGCTGCTGGGCTTTGCCTGCCCTGCTTACGGCCATGTGCCCATGCTTTTGAGTGCTGACGGCCGCCGGCTCAGCAAGCGGGATAAAGATCTGGATCTGGGCGCGCTGCGCCAGCGTATGACGGCGGAAGCGCTGCTGGGGACCCTTGCCCATGCATCCGGCTTGATCGACAGGCGGGAGCCGGTTTCGGCACAGGAGCTGGCCCGGGAATTTTCATGGGAAAAACTGAAAAAAGAAGATATTTATTTAACACTGTAAAGGAGATTTTGTTATGGCAAAGAAACCGGTCCTGGTGGTCATGGCCGCCGGCATGGGCAGCCGCTACGGCGGACTGAAGCAGATTGACCCTGTGGGCAGCTGCGGTGAAGCGATCCTGGACTATTCTCTGTTCGATGCCCATGAGGCAGGCTTTGAGACGGCTGTTATTATTATCAAGGAAGCCATCCGCGAGGACTTCATGGCCACAGTTGGCAAGCGGTTGGAAACGTGCCCCATGGAGATCCGCTATGCCTATCAGGAGCAGGTAAAGCACCTGCCCGAGGGCATCAGCGTACCGGAAGTTCGTGGCTCCAAGCCCTGGGGCACCGGCCATGCCATTTTGTGCGCGGCTGAGGAGATCGACGGCGCTCCCTTTGCCGTCATCAATGCCGATGATTACTACGGAAAGTCTGCATTCAAGACCGTGTACGAAGCACTGTGCAATGCAAAAGACGGAGAGAAGGCCGATTACTGCATGGTAGGATACTATCTGGGCAACACCGTTACGGAGCACGGCAGTGTGGCCCGTGGCGTCTGCTCGGTGGACGAAAGCGGCAACCTTGCCAAGGTGGTGGAGCGGCTGAAGATCGAAAAGTATGAAGGCGGCATCCACTTCACGGAAGACGGCGAAACATGGGAGGATCTGAGCGCGGATACGCTGGTCTCCATGAACCTGTGGGGCTTCACCCCCAGCTTCCTGCAGGCGCTTTCCGAGGGCTTCCCTGTGTTTTTGGAAAAGGAGATGCCACAGAATCCTGCCAAGAAGGAATATCTGCTGCCCACCATCGTCAGCCAGCTGCTGGAAGCCGGCAAGGCGACCGTGAAGGTGCTTTCCTCTGCCGATAAGTGGTACGGCGTGACCTATGCTGCCGATAAGCCCATGGTGGTGGCGGCGCTGAGGGAAAAGACCGAGCAGGGCCTGTATCCCAACGGCCTGTGGAAGTAAGCGTAAACGGGCGTATTCCGCGCCCGTTTTTTACGGATAAATTGGGATTTGAAACCGTCTTCGAAAAGGAGAATGTTGTGAAGGATTTTGATTCTGTCCGGGAATTTCTGGACAGCTCTCTGGAAACGGGCTTGCCCGGCTTTGACTGCGTGATCTACCATGACGGACTTCGGCTGGGGCGGTCATGCCGGCGCGTACCTGACCATGGACAGAAAGTACAATTTCAGCTTCTTCTATGTGCAGCACGCGGTGGGCGCGCCCAATAACCGCTCCAATCTGATCACGGGGAAGATCAAGGAAGTTCTGGACGGAAAATAATGCAACAGCCGCGCGGGAAATCCCGCGCGGCATGCTTTTTATTGATCGCTGAATTCCCACAGGGTCTCGCGGATGATCTCGCTGACGGTGGGATGGGGGAAGATGATCTGGCGGGCATCGGTGACCCGAAGCTGCATCTCGATCATTTCCGCGGCGCCCCAGATGATCTCGCCGGAGTAGGAGCCGATGAGATGAACACCCAGAATCGTGCGGCGCTTCTTGTCGATGATGATCTTACACAGACCGTCAGCGCCCTCATTTTCCGCCACAAACCGACCGGAATACAGCATGGAGAGCTTTTTGACCTCGTAATCAATGCCCTTTTCCTTGCATTCGTCCTCGGTCTTGCCCACGGAAGCGATCTCGGGAACGGTGTAGATGACAGAGGGGTTGGCGGTATAGCGCATGGCATCCTTCTTGCCAAGGATCACATTCACGGCTACCTCGGCTTCCCGGTAAGCGGTGTGGGCCAGCATATGGTGGCCGTTCACATCACCGATGGCGTAGACATCGGCAACATTGGTGCGGCACAGGGTATCTGTGGGGATGGCACGGTCAAAGCTGACGCCGATATTTTCCAGACCCAGACCCTGCACATTGGCTTTGCGGCCGATGGAAAGCAGCACCTTGTCGGCAGCAACGGCGACCTTCTTTCCGTCAGGGGCTTCTGCCCATACGGTGCCCGGCTCCATGCTCAGGCACTTGTGCCCCAGCAGGAAGGTGACGCCGTTTTTCTCCAGCTCCTTCTGGAGCATGACGCTGATCTCCCGGTCGGTAGCGCCGGCGATGTGATCCAGCATTTCGATGACAGTGACCTTGGAGCCCACTGCGCCGTAGTAGGCTGCCATCTCAAGGCCAATGACGCCGCCGCCAATGACAGTCAGTTTTTCGGGAATTTCCGTCAGCTCCAGAATCTCCCGGTTGGTCAGCACGAAGCTGCCAAGATTTTCCTTAACGCCCGGGATGGGAGGAACAACAGAGGAAGAGCCGGTGGCGATGATCAGCTTTTTCGCGGTGTAGCTGCCGCTTGCGGAGCGGACGGTAAAGCCCTCAGCGGTCTTGCCCTCAATGGCGGCTTCTTCCATCACAACGGTCACGCCGTGGGCGCGCATTTTTGCCTTAACACCGGAAACCAGTGTGCGGACCACCCTGCGCTTGCGGGTAATGACGGCATTCTGGTCGATAGATACGCCGGTACATTTTACGCCGTAGTCGGATGCATGCAGGGCGTGGGTGTAGGTCTTGGCGGAGTTCAGCAGCGCCTTGGAGGGGATGCAGCCCTCGTTCAGGCACACACCGCCAAGGGAATTCTTTTCGAACAGCAGGGTCTTCAGTCCTGCGTGGGCAGCACGCTCGGCAGCCAGATAGCCGCCGGGGCCGCCGCCGATGACGATCAGATCATAAATCATATTGGGTTCCTCCTTTTCGGGGGTGAATCTCAGTCCAGATACCGGCAGGCGGCCATGGCTGCGATGGCACCGTCTGATGCGGCGGTGACCACCTGACGGATCCGCTTGCTGCGGCAGTCGCCGGCAACGAATACGCCGGGGGTAGCGGTGCAGCAATCTTCGCCGGAGTCGAAGTAGCCCCAGTCGTTCAGCTGACCCAAGTGAGCAAAGGGTTCGTTTTCGGGCAGCAATCCAACGGCGAGGAATGCGCCGTCCACACGGATGCGGCTTTCTTCGCCGGTTTCCTCATTGTGCAAAACCAGACCGGACAGCGCGCCGTTTTCGGTTTCGTAGGCGCTGACCACGGTGGAGTACAGAATGGTCACATTTTCCTTTTCCGCCAGTGCGTCCGCCAGCTTCTTTTCGCCGGTGAGGAAGGCAAGGTTCTGCACGATGGTGACCTTGCTGCACACTTCGCTTAAGAGCAGCGCTTCCTGCAATGCGGAGTTGCCGCCGCCGATCATGGCAACCTCTTGCCCGGCGTAGAACGCGCCGTCGCAGACCGCGCAGAAAGAAATGCCGTTGCCGATCAGCTCTTCCTCGCCGGGGAGACCCAGTGTGCGGTGCTTGACGCCCAATGCAAGGATCACGGCGCCGCCTTCGTAGGTGTTGCCGTCTTCTGTGGAAACGCGGAACATATTCTCTGCTTTTTCGACACCGGTGACGGTTTCCAGCTCCACATCGGCGCCCAGCGCCATGGCCTGCTCGATGAGCTTTTCGGCAAATTCGCTGCCGCTGATGACTTGGGTTCCGGGGATGTTCTCCACCTTGGGAGAAAAGGCGATCTGTCCGCCGAAGCCTGCCTTTTCGATGACCAGAACGGTCTTGCCCGCTCTGAGGGCATAGACTGCCGCGGTCAGGCCGGCAGGGCCGCCGCCTACAATGATTATATCGTGCATAATGAGCCTCCATTCGTGAGATAGGAATTGGGATTTATCGGACTGTTGCGATGCGTCAAAGCCTCCCTCTGACGAGGGAGGTGGATTCGCCGAAAGGCGAAGACGGAGGGAGAGAAAAATGTCAGTTTTATCGATTTGTTTGTACGAAGCAGTAACTTTATGGTTTTCTCTCTCTCAGTCAGCTTCGCTGACAGTTGCTTGCGAGCAACCCGGTCGCGGCTCTGACAGTCCACCGGACTGTCATTCACTACCGCGACTGCGCTTCGCTTACCCTCGTCAGAGGGAGCCTTGAGAAAACAAACTGAGAATTTCAAATAAAGGGCCGGGCACTGCCCGGCCCTTTCGGTTAGATTACAGGGATGCGATATATTTCTTGATCTCGGGAACGCTGTAGAAGTTCTGATGGTTCTCGCCGTCGGTGATGACCAGTGTGGGAGCGCCCTTGATGCCGTACTTCCTGCACAGCTCCACATTCTCTTCCGCGATCAGCTTCTTGTACTGGACACCGGCTTTGGTCAGCAGTTGCTCGGCAACCCGGCAGTTGGGGCAGGTGACGCGGGAGAACAGCAGCACTTCACCGGAGCAGCAGACTTCGGGTGCGGATTCTTCTGCTACGGGAGCGGCTTCCCGGGAAGCGATGCCCTTGTCACCCAGAACGGAATTCTCAATGTCATAGACTTTGCGGTCCTTGTATTCCTGGCTCTTGCCGTCGTTCCAGTTCTGCACGGGGCGGTAGTAACCGGTAATGCGGCTGTAGACCTCGGTCTTCTTGCCGCACAGGGGGCACTTGTACTGCTCACCGATGAGATAGCCGTGCTCTGCGCAGACAGAGTAGGTGGGGCTCATGGTGTAGTAGGGCAGGTTGAAGTTCTCTGCGATCTTGCGGACCAGAGCGGCAGCGGCCTTCCAGTCGGGCAGCTTCTCGCCAAGGAATGCGTGGAATACAGTGCCGGAGGTGTAGCGGGTCTGCAGCTCGTCCTGCACTTCCAGCGCGGAGAAGATATCCTCGGTGTAGCCGACGGGCAGGTGAGAGGAGTTGGTGTAGTAGGGGGTGCCGTTCTCGTTGGCGGTGATGATTTCGGGGTACTTTTCCTTATCGTGCTTGGCAAAGCGGTAGGTGGTGGACTCGGCGGGAGTGGCTTCCAGATTGTACAGGTCGCCGTAAGCTTCCTGATAGTCGGAAACGCGCTCGCGCATATGGTCCAGCACTTCCTTGGCAAACTTCTGGGTCTCGGGATGGGTCAGATCCTTACGCAGCCACTTGGCGTTCAGACCCACCTCGTTCATGCCGATCAGGCCGATGGTGGAGAAGTGGTTGGCGAAGGTGCCGAGGTAACGCTTGGTGTAGGGATACAG
>JAZNGJ010000017.1:0-47439 GCA_045576415.1 Faecousia sp.
GGCATAAATAAAGCCCCTTAAGGGGCAGCCCGAAAAGCCAATGCGGTCGGCAAACTTTCGGGGCCCCTTTAGGGGTGAGGCCAGTATAATGCCCTTCTAGGGCTTACTCAAGCCACCGGCTTAGCCGGTGGTTTTGACTTATCCTATTTTGTTTTTTAGTCTCTTTGACATATTTGCGCTTCTATGCTATAATCCAGAAAAAACTCAGGAGGTCATCACTATGCCAAAAGCGATCCTGTTTGACCTTGACGGAACCTTAACGGATTCCGGCGAAGGCATTCTCAACTGCGCAGCCGTTACCCTGGAGCATTTCGGTTTACCCGTTCCCAACCGTGAGGAAATGCGCGTTTTTGTCGGCCCTCCCCTACGGGATACTTTTTTCAGGTTTGGTGTACCTTCCGACCGACTTGACGAAGCGGTGTCTGTTTATCGCAAGCGGTATGTACCGATCGGTATGTTTGAAAATCATCCCTACGACGGCATTGAAGAGCTTTTGAAGAAGCTGAATGCGCAGGGGCACCGCTTATATGTTGCTACTTCTAAGCCCGAGTGGATGGCTGTAGAGATACTTACAAAATTCGGACTCGCCCCCTATTTCCAGATCATTGCCGGTTCCACAATGGATGGTGTCCGGGATGCAAAGGCTGATGTGATCGCATACCTTCTGGAACAAGTGGGAGAGATCTCCGAAGCCATTATGGTCGGCGATACCGCATTTGACGTCATCGGTGCAGCAGCACACAAAATTCCGACCATCGGCGTCAGCTGGGGCTATGGCACAGTGGAAAGCATGGCCAGCGCCGGTGCTGCCGGAATTGCGCACACGATGGATGAGCTCTTTTCCCTTTTGAACGCATAATGAAAACGATCTCCCTATTGCGACTGCAACGGGGAGATCGTTTTATACTTACGCAGGAAATACATTGGTGAGCAAAATCAATACAGGCAGTGCCAGTGAAAAAATGCTTACAAGCCACGGAGTCAGCGTTCTGCGGGAAACAAACATCAGCAAAAGGCAAAGTGCCGTCAGCGCTACAGGCCCCAGCACTGCAAGCTCCCGAACGACCTGAATATCAAAATCGCCGGAAATCTGCAGGTCCAAACCGACGACCTTCGGAAGATGCTTCAGATTATAGAAAGCAAGATACACGGCACCCCAACCGACCGGAATTGCAAGGAAAACCTTGCGGAGCCGGTACAGCAGCTTTCCGACGACCTTACATGCGGCACCCAGTTCCTTTGCATAATGTCCGATTTTTTGAATTACAGGCCGTGAAGCCTCACAAAACCGCTTCCACAGAGCCAAAAATTTATCGATAAAGCGCATACCCCACCTCCGGGTGATTTGGTTACATACATCATAGCATATTTCAGCCAGTGATGCAATAGAGTTATTTTCGAAAAAACGAACGGATAACAGATACTAAAGTCCGTTTTATTGTACTTATAGTGTTGTATCCTAATGTCAGATAACAAAAAGGAGGATACAATCATGAAAACAAATACTACTTACAGAACAAACAGCAAGGTTATCCCTTACCGTCCCAGAAAAGCAGCAATGTACCCCAATGCAGCTACCGCAAGGGACATTCTGGGAAAAGTGCTTGACTATGCCCTCACTGCCGCTGCCAGCGCAGGCATCGTAACCGTTCTTGTGTGCCTGTTCACTTTCTTCTGATTAGGGCCGCCTATTTTCCCGGTACAGCGCAGCCAGCCCCTTAACGATCAGATCCTTGTCGTAAATCATTTCCCGCTTGCACAGCGGTGTAATGAATTTGGCAATGCCGCCGGTGGCAACGACAGTCGCTTCGCAGCCAAGCTCCGCTTCCATTCGCTCCACCATACCGTCGAGCATACAGGCGTTGCCCATCATGATACCGCTGCGCATGCAATCAATGGTATTGCGTCCGATAGCACGCTTGGGTTGATCCAGCTGAAGGCCGGGCAGCAGTGCTGTCCGGTCTGTCAGAGCATCCATCGAGATCTTGACACCAGGACAAATACAACCGCCGATCAGCGCGCCCGTCTGATCCAAAACGACCATCGTCGTAGCCGTTCCCATATCGATCACGATCAGCGGCGGCTTATGCTCACGCAAAGCCGCAACACTGCCCACTACCAGATCAGCGCCGGTTTGGGCTGGATTCTCTATTTTAATATTCAGTCCGGTCTTTAGTCCGGGCCCAACTACCAGACTTGTTTTCCCAGTCAGCTTTTTGATAGCGGTCTGCATGGAATTCAGAACCTGGGGAACCACCGATGCAATTATGGCACCTTCAATGTCATCTGCACTTGCACGATAGACCTCAAGGATCATTTTCAAATCAATGCAATATTCGTCGGAGGTTTTTGTTGCGTCGGTACGCAGCCGTGCTTCAAATAGGATCTCATCGTTCTGAACACCACCCAGAACGATGTTGGAATTACCAATATCCACAGTCAGTATCATATATAGCTCTCCAATTCCGCCTGCCGCAGGATCCGGCAGGCTGTTATTTTTTCATTACTGATTTCTATCAGGCCAACACTACCGCCAGAAGAACCGCAGGAACCGGGATTCATAACCCAAATGCCGTCCTCTTCCCGGTGGCAATCCGGGCAATGTGTATGACCATACAGAGCTGCCTGCGCGCCATTTACCCTAGCATCCCGAAGAAAGCTGTAAAGTCCGCTCTTCACATGATGGTTGTGCCCATGGGCCAGATACAGCATTGCGCCGAAAACCGGATAGCATAAGACCTCCGGACGAATCTCATAGCTTCTGTAACGGTCACAGTTTCCGGCGACTTGATGAAAAATCAAATGGGGATTCTCTTCCGCCATTGCCTCGCCATCATCGTAATAGTCCCCCAAGTGGATCACGGCATCGGGCCTAACCGCTCGGATCGCATTGCGCATGAAGCTCAGACCGGAATGAGAATCGGACAATACCAGTATCTTCATAATACACCAACTGTATCTTTTTTCGATAGTATAACACATCCCAGCGAAAATTTCCATATGTCAGACCGGATTTTCCTATTTTCCCGGACACAACGGCATGCAATTGCACATATACTGTTAAGGAATTATTCTTTCGTGTAACGGGAGGCTTGTTTATGGATAAAAAATCAGATCAAATCGGCAGCTTTTCCATGGAAGAAGCCAAGCGTCTGGCACAAAGCGATGCCGGGCAAAAGCTCTATTCCTCGCTGCAGCAAACCCATGGTCAGCAGCTGCAGGATGTCATGGCGCAGGCAACAGCCGGAAATTACACAGCGGTCAAGAAAACAATTTCAGAAATGATGAACACACCGGAAGTAAAGGCATTCCTGCAGCAGATGGGAGGCAGCAGCGATGGATGATATGGAGCAAAAAATGAACGCCATTCTGGGAAATCCCCAAATGATGTCCCAGCTGATGTCCATGGCCCAATCCCTTTCCGGACAGCAGCAGGACACGCATTCCGTGCAGCCCACGCCTCCAGCCCCAAAGCCTTCCCCGCTTCCTGCCGGGATCGATTTGAATATGGTGCAGAAAGTGGCTGGCATCGCACAAAAAACCGGAATCGACCGCAACCAGCAGCAGCTGCTCAAAGCTCTGAGCCCATACTTAAGCAAAGAACGGATCACAAAACTGGAAAAGGCCATGCGTGCCGCTAAAATTGCAGGCCTTGCCACATCCATTCTCGGAAGCAATGGCACACTACTGAAATCTGGCAGGTGACGACAATGTATAACCGCTATATCCCCCAGCCCGATGGTTCTTACCGAAAAAACAGGATCCCCGATCCCGCACCACCGGTGCAGAGTCATAGACCCCCGCAAAAACAGGAAGATCCTCAGGAACCGCCCATATGCGAACCAAAAGAGCAGCCCTGCCCCCCGCCGGCTGTGCATAATCGCCCGCCGCAAGGACATAGCGACGCCGGTGACTTCCTGCGGCGGTTATTTCCAAAGGATATCGATACGGGTGATCTGCTGATCATCCTGCTCCTGCTGCTGATGGCCGGAGACTGCAAGGAAGAGAACAACACAGCACTTTTGACCCTCGCGTTATACTATTTTCTGTAGATAGCATATTTATATAGCTTTTCCCTGTGCGCTCTGATATAATATCATCATCACAAACGGGAGAGAATACCAATGACCACAAAGAAAAAATGGATCAAACCGCTTTGCATCGCTGCGGTAGTAACAATATTGATCGTCCTTGCCGGCATGCTGATCCTGCCATGCTTCACTTGGGGCTTTGCGCGAGATGTTTCCCCGGAGGAAGCGGAACTGCGTCAAAAATACCTCGAAGCAGCAGAGGTATGGATGGGCTCCAATGCGCTTGACGGCAGCCACAAAGCCATCATCGATATTTACAACGGTCACACGCCTTTAGCCCAGGGCTACAGCGTAAAATACACCGACAAATGGTGTGCCGCCTTCGTCAGCACCGTTGCGATCCAGTGCGACCTGACGGATTTGATCCCTGCGGAATGCGGCTGTCAGCGGCAGATCGGGTTATTTGAAGGAATGGGCCGCTGGGAAGAAAGCGACGAATATGTCCCCCTTCCCGGAGACATCATCTACTATTCTTCCGAAGGTGCTTCCTCCGGTGAAAATACCGGATGGTCTGACCATGTAGGAATCGTATGCGGAACGATCGGTAACTGTATCAAGGTAATCGAGGGCAATGTTGCCGGAACTGTGGCTGTACGCTACATATTCGTCGCAGATGCATCCATCCGGGGCTATGGTCTGCCGGATTATTCATCCGCTTGTGAGTCAAAATCCGCAGAGCAAAACGCTCTGCGGATTCTTTCAGCTTATGTATTCCATGGGATTAACATATTCACCGTTGTACGAAATGCCAAAATGCAGGTGATTGCCCTTGGAAAGGCCAGTATTTCCAACATAACCGATTACCTGTCCCTGCGCCACAAACTCTCCCGCACGCACAACATAGTGCACCATATGCATATACACAGAGCGGTAACCGTCGCCGTGGTTGATCTGAACATACAGCCCGGCGGAATCGGAGTTCGTTGCAATCGACACCTGTCCGCCCCGTGACGCATAAATAGGCGTCCATTCAGCACAAGCCATATCAACACCGTTATGAGGCCGTTCGATCCCCAAAATCGGATGCAGGCGCATTCCAAAGGGACTTGTCAGAGTATAATACGGCACAGGTGTCAACCACTCCCCGCTGCTTGGAGGAGTCGGATGGTTCGGCCTCACAGGTGCTTCCGTTGTCGGAGGCACATAGGTAGCAAGCCATTCCTGATAGACTGCTTCGTCGTATGCATCCTCAAGTTTTGCGATTTCATCCATAAGCTTCTGCTGCTCTTTTTCCGATGCATCCAGCAAGGCATCAAACGCATCGCCATCAGCACGAAGCTGTTCAAGCAGAGCTTTCACTTCCATCTGTTTTTCCTGTAGCAGGCGTTCTTCAATTTCCTGTTCCTGCCTAACCAATTCCAGTGCCGCCTTCTCATCTTGAAGCTTTGATTGGATGTCAGCAACCAGATCTGCCGCGTGCCGGATCTCCAGCAATCGGTCATGATCTGCCTGAGCGATCTCCTGGATCATATTGATGCGGTCCAAAAAATCCGGAAAGCTTTCAGAACGAAACAGCACTGCCCAATAGGACAGTTCTCCTTCTTCCTCCATAGCGCGAATACGGTCTTTATAGGCAAGATGCAGGTCCGCAAGCTTTTCTTCCGCCGCATCCAGTTCTTCCTGCTTATCCGCGATCAGCAGGGTATACGCCGTGATCTTGTTCTGTGTAACCTGGATAGACTGTGTTATGAGAGAAACCTGCTTATCCAATGCGAATTTATTTGCTACCATGTCTTGAATTGCGGAGGTATTCTCACGAATCTGATTTTCTAACTCTTTGATATTGGACTGAATTTCTAACTCCTGTCTTTCCAGCTCCGTTATTTGATTCTGTATTTCTGAGGAAGATGCTGCCTTTGCCAGTGCAGCTTGCTGCAATGCAAATATAAGACAAACAGCGATCATCAGGGCCAATAATTTTTCTCTCATCGCAAGTATCCCCTTTGTTACCATTTGTAATATATTGTAATAAATCACAAAGATAATGTCAAGGGTTTACATAAAAAATACGCTGCCAAATTCGACAGCGTATTCAGGTTCTTTACTTTGCGACAAAACCGACCTTTTTATAGACCTTGCGAAGGGTTTTTTCGGCTACATAGCTTGCCTTCTGGGCACCGTCACGGTAGACAGACTCCAAGTAAGCCTTGTCCTTCATCAGCCGCGCGGATTCCTCCCGAATGGGACGCAGATGCTCCACGACTGCTTCACCGACAACAGGCTTAAACTTACCGTAACCGCAGCCGATGAACTCATTCTCGATCTGATCAAATGTCTTGCCGGTAACGGCAGAATAAATCGTCATCAGGTTCGCGACACCGGGCTTATTCTCCTTGTCATAGCGGACGCAATTTTCCGTATCAGAGTCGGTAATGGCACGCTTGAACTGCTTCATGACCACTTCCGGAGGATCCATCAGCAGCACACGGCCGGTATCCTCGTTTTCGGACTTGGACATCTTGGCCAGCGGATTGGTAAGGCTCATGATCCGGGCGCCGACCTTGGGCACAAAGGGCTCGGGGATCTTGAACACATCGCCATAGATGCCGTTGAAGCGGCGTGCGATCACATGGGTCAGCTCCACATGCTGCTTCTGATCCTCGCCAACAGGTACCAGATCCGGCTGGTACAGCAGGATATCGCCCGCCATCAGGCTGGGATAAGTAAAGAGGCCCGCATTGATATTATCCGCATTCTTAGCGGACTTATCCTTAAACTGGGTCATACGGCTCAGCTCTCCGAACATGGAATAGCAATCCAGGATCCAGCCCAGCTCTGCATGCTGGTGGACATGGCTCTGAATAAACAGCGTATTCTTTTCCGGGTCCAAGCCGCAGGCAATATACTGTGCCAGCTGCTCCAGAGTACGGCGGCGCAGGTCCGCAGGATTCTGCCGAACGGTGATGGCATGCAGATCCGCCATAAAGTAAAAACAGTCATACTGGTCGGCTCGCTCCGCCCAATTCTTGACAGCACCCAGATAAGAACCCAAAGTCAGGTCACCGGAGGGCTTGATGCCGGACAGCATTCTCTTTTTCGCGACAACATTCTCTTCCATAAAACAGCCTCTTTTCCAAATGTTTTCTGTATTCTAGCACAGTTAATCGGAAAACGCAAGTCAGTGCATCTAAGTTTACAGAAAAATGCCGCCCCAAACCGGGCGGCATTTGTATCAATATCATCTTATGTAAACAATATCCCACAGCCAACCCCAAATATCAGGGGCACCGGGCGGATTATAAAACATCGTAAATAAACAAAAGGCCACAACTATCGAGACAACAATGATAACAACAGCTTTTTTCATATGTAATACCCCCTTTATTTTCATATTAACATAAATTTCGATGAAGTCAATACTGACAGCAATCTAGCGCACCGTCGAAAACAAAAGTATTATTAATCAGTGCTGACAATTGATTTCCCGAACGCATTGTGCTATACTTTATGTAGAAAAATTTGCAAACGAGGTAGAAATTATGGATTATCAAGCATTAGCGGAGCTGCTGTTTCCCAATGTAACGGAAACCCCTGAGGAAGTAGAAGCCCGTTTCCCCCACCGCAACCTTCCCGAGGGTGCTGTTGTCACCCGTATGGCCCCCTCCCCCACCGGTTTCGTCCATCTGGGCAATCTGGTGCAGGGTATGATCTCCGAGCGGATGGCCCACCAGAGCGGCGGTGTGCTGTTCCTGCGGGTCGAAGATACCGACGCCAAACGGGAAGTCCCCGGCGCTGTTGAGGTGCTTATCGACACTCTGAAGCACTACAGCATCCTCTTTGACGAAGGTGCCACCCACGATGGTGACAACGGTCTATACGGTCCTTACCGCCAGCGCCAGAGAGCGGCGATCTATCATGTATTTGCCAAAAAGCTGGTCTCTGAGGGCAAGGCCTATCCCTGCTTCTGTACCGAGGAAGAGCTGACCGCCATGCGGGAACAGCAGGAATCAGCCAAAGAGAACTTCGGTTACTATGGAAAGTATGCCATTTGGCGCGACCGTTCCATCGAAGACATCAAAGAACAGCTGGATGTCGGCAATCCTTGGGTGCTCCGCTTCCGCAGCGAAGGTTCCATTGAGAATCAGTTTAAGTTCGACGATCTGGTCAAAGGTAAGCTGACAATCACCGAAAACGATATCGACAATGTTCTGCTGAAATCTGACGGCATTCCCACCTACCACTTCGCCCATGCGGTTGACGACCAGCTGATGCGCACCACCCATGTTGTCCGGGGCGATGAGTGGCTGCCCAGCCTCCCCTTCCATATCCAGCTATTCAAGGCTCTGGGCTTCAAACTGCCCAAGTATGTCCACATCGGGCCGCTGATGAAGATGGACGGCAACTCCAAACGCAAGCTGAGTAAGCGTAAGGATCCCGAGCTGGCACTGACCTACTATAAGGCAGAAGGCTTCCCCATCCGGGCAGTGCAGGAATATCTGATGACCGTTCTGAACTCCAACTTTGAGGACTGGCGCCGCGCTAACCCCGATGCGGATGTGGATTCCTTTAAGTTCAGCCCCAAAAAGCTGAACCCTGCCGGTTCCCTCTTTGACTACGCCAAGCTGGTGGATGTATCCAAGAATGTGATTTCCAAGATGAACGCAGAGGATGTGTACATCCAGCTGCTGGATTGGGCTAAGGAATTTGACGCAGACTTTGCCGAAAAACTGGCATCCAACAAGGATTATGCAGTTTCCATCCTCGCTATCGGCCGCGGCGGCAAGAAACCCAGAAAGGATCTGGCTGTCTGGAAGGATGCTAAGGATTACATGGGATTTTTCTACGATGCATATCTGCCCAGCCCTGTATTTGATGAAAAATTCAGCAAGGCCACCATTAAGACCGTTCTGGAGAAATTCCTTGCTGTCTACGATCCTGCTGATGATTCCGCCCAGTGGTTTGAGAAGGTCAAAGCGATCACGGAAGAAATCGGGTTTACCACCGATATGAAGGCATACAAGGCAGATCCCACCGCCTTCCCCGGCACCGTGGCTGATGTATCCACCTTCATCCGGCAGGCAGTCACCGGTAAGACCAACTCCCCCGACCTGTATACCGTTATGCAGATTCTTGGTAAGGAACGCAGCATTCAGCGTATCGAGTTTGTTATGAATGCTCTTTAAAGCACAAAAAATCCTCTCCCAACCGGGAGAGGATTTCTCTATTTCTTTGCCTTATTTCTTGCATGATTAGCAGAAACATACAGGATTCCGGAAACAAAGCTAAGTCCAATGGCAATGCCAAGGGTTCCCCACAATGTTTGCACGCCGTAGTAACGAAACTGAACCCAATCCTTCATGACTGCAGAGTACATCGTATTATACAGGCTGCCGCCGGGAATCAGCGGTACGACTGCAGGGATCACAAATCCTGTTGTCGGTGCTTTATAAATGCGGGCAAGGATCTCGGCGTAGATCTGGCTGCATACGGACGCAATGACTGTGGACATCATAACACCCATTTCCGGAACACGCATGCACAATAGATATACTCCCCATGCCAGCAATCCGCCCAAGGCGGCTGGGATCAAATGCTTTTTTCCAACATTAAAGACCAAAGAAAAGCCAAGGGAACCAAGCATGCCCGAAATCAGCTGTGTAATTGCATTTTCCATAGCTTACCTCGCAAAAATGCTGATGACCAGCATAAAGCCCGCAGCCAAAGCTGCTGCCCAAACAAGGCAGTCAGCAAGACGTGTAATGCCTGCAATCGTTTCTCCGATCAAAGTATCCCGAACAGCAGTCGTTATGGCAATACCCGGCACCAGCAGCATAATATCGCCAATGATGATCTTATCAATATGAAGGCCGGGGATTATCAGATTCACAAGGCAAATACCAGCACCGGACAGCACAGAGCTAACAAACAAGAAAAATACCTTATTGGGTGTCAGCGGGGAGAAACGAATCTGCAGCCAGCAAATGAGTAAACCAAAAATTCCGGAGATAACAGCATCGAGAATACTGCCGCCAAAAAAAATACTGAAGCTTCCGGCCGCAAGCAGACTCCCCAAATAACTCTTCCAAACGAAAATTCCCGACTCCCGAATTTCATCAACCGCTTCCCGCAGCTGCGCGACCGGCATTCTGTTTCCGACACATTCACGGCTCAGGGCATTCAGCTTACGCAGCTTTTCAAAGTCTGTAGATCCGGACGAGCGGATCCGCCGGGTACGGGTAACCGTCTCGCCGTCTTCGAACCGGATGGTCAGTTCAATGCTGGAATTAATGACGAATGCGTTGGTTTTCACAGCGCCATAGGAATTTCCCATTCTGGAAAGACTGTCCTCAACCCGGGCGATCTCAGCACCGGATCCCAACATCGTTTCGCCGAAATCCAATAGAATATCGATCAGTTCACTGTCTGCGTTATATGTAGACATCGTACATGCTCCCCTCGGAATCATTGTGAATTATTCTATCACCACAGGTCGGTTTCTGTCAAGATATAGAAACAGGGCCCGAAGCAATGCTTCGGGCCCCACAATTCGCAGGAATCAGACAGCCAGGAAGAACTTAACGAGGAACAGGGCAGAAATAATGTAAGTAACGATGGAAACTTCCTTTGCCTTGCCGCTAAATACCTTGATCACAGTGTAAGAGATCAGGCCCAGGCCGATAGCGTGGCCAATGGAACCGGAAACAGGCATACCAATCAGCATAATGGAAACGGGAACCACCTGATCGAGATCGTCCCACTGAATGTTCTTCAGGCCCATCAGCATCAGAACGCCGACATAGATCAGTGCAGCAGAAGTAGCGGCAGCAGGAATGATGGCAGCAATAGGAGCAATGAAGATACAAGCCAGGAACAGGATGCCGGTAGTCAGAGCAGTCAGACCGGTACGGCCGCCAGCCTCAACACCGGAAGCAGACTCGACAAAAGTAGTAACAGTGGAAGTACCGGTGCAGCCACCAACAACAGTGCCAATGGCATCAGACAGCAGAGCTTCCTTCATCTTAGGCATATTACCCTTCTCGTCGACCATGCCGGCGCGGGAGGCAGTACCAACCAGAGTGCCAATGGTGTCGAACATATCGATAATGCAGAAGGTAATTACCAGAGTAATGACGGTAAACCAGCCCATCTCCAGGAATACCTTGAAGTCAAACTTGAACAGAGTGGTAGCAGCCATGTCTGCAAAGGGAGGCAGGAAGCTGGCAGTTGCCAGGGAAGCAAAGGGATTGGTACCCAGGAAGATCCACTGTCCGGCCCAGTAAATGACAGAAGCGATCAGCATGCCAAACAGAACAGCGCCCTTAATACCCTTCTTAGCCATAATGATGATAGCAAACAGGCCGACGAACATGGTGGCAACAGTCAGGATCATCGCAGCATAGCCGCTGCCCATGGAGCCCTGCGCGACACTGGGAGTCAGTGCGCCAAAGAAATCACGCATAACAAAGAAAGGACCGCCAGTCTCGGAATAAACACCGGCATTGGAGCCAAGGCCGATATTCATCAGCATCAGACCAATTGCAGGGGCAATGCCAAGACGGACACCAAGAGGAATGGATTCCACAATCTTTTCACGAATGTTAAAGAAGGACAATGCAATAAAGACAATGCCTTCGATCAAAATGATGATCAAAGCAGCCTGGAAGGATGCAACATAAGTAGCACCGGTAATCGCAACGATGTTGCCGACAACAACGGCAAAGAAGCTGTTAAGGCCCATGCCGGGAGCCATGGCAAAGGGCTTATTGGCCATGAATGCCATGCAGAACATACCGATTGCAGAAGCAATACAGGTGGCAAGGAAAATGCCGTTCCAAAGGGCGGTCAGGTCTTCAGAACCATCAACACCGAATTTGAATCCGGTCAGCAGATTGGGGTTCAGCGCGATGATGTAGGCCATGGTCATAAAAGTGGTCAGGCCTGCAATCAGTTCGGTCTTTACGTTGGTCTTGTTTTCAGACAGCTTAAAAACTTTCTCGAACATACGAACTTCCTTTCTTTTTTCTTTCGGCACAAGCCGCTTCACAGGGTGGATGGGCGGACAGTTGACAGTGTATTCCCTGCTGTGGATACAAATGTATCAGCCGGAACAACAAAAATCATCTTCATTTTAACATTTTGTGAATAAATTGCAAGTACTATTTTTCACTTTTTCACTTTTTATTTCGTATTGTGTTCTGTTACCTCGTTCTTTGCAGAGTCAGCATTGATTTTGGATGCACTTTATGTTAGGATTATAGAAAGGAGATGTTTCTATGTCTAATTCTGCTCCTGTTATTGAATACAAATGTCCCTGCTGTGATGCAGGACTGAAGTTTGGATCCGACACTCAGAAGATGACCTGCGAATTCTGCGGCAATTCTTTTGATCTGGAGGCGCTGGAAGCATACAACGCAAATCCCGAAGCTTCCGACACATTTCACTGGGCGGATTCCGATACCGGTTCGTGGTCAGAAAGTGAACAGCAGCACCTGCAAAGCTTTCAGTGTCCCTCCTGCGGTGGTGAGATCCTGACAGATGATACGACTGCGGCAACCTTCTGTCCTTACTGTGAGAATCCCGCAATCATGCCCGGAAGAGTTTCCGGCGGTCTGAAGCCGGAGGCTGTGATCTCCTTCAAAACAAGCAAGGAAGATGCCCAGAATGCATTTGCGCAGCTTTGCAAAGGAAAGCCGCTGCTTCCGAAAGACTTTGTCGGCCAGCACCGGCTGGAAAAAATCACAGGCATGTATGTCCCCTTCTGGCTGTATAACTGCGCCGGCACGCAGGAAGGCAGATATCGTGCAACCAGGATCCATCATTGGTCCGACTCCCGGTATAACTACCGCAGAACCGATCATTATCTTCTAACCCGTTCCGCCAGAGCAGCTTTTGATGGGATCCCCATGGACGGTTCGACAAAAATGGATAATACCATTATGGAATCCATAGAGCCCTTTGATTATTCGCAGGCAGTCGATTTTGAAACCGCTTATCTTTCCGGTTATCTTGCCGACAAATACGATGTCGAATACACTGCGGGGCAGGAACGGATCCGGCAGCGGGTCAGCAGCACTCTGGATGCGCATGTCCGTTCCAGCATTATAGGCTACGCCACGGCAATTCCTTTGCAGAAGCAGCTTCAAATCGATCATGGCAAAGCAAAATATGTTTTGCTTCCCGTTTGGATGCTGCACAGCCGCTACAAGGGCAAAACCTATGTATTTGCAATGAATGGCCAGACAGGTAAGATGATCGGCACATTCCCGATCTGCCCCAAGCGCAGTGCTGCGTGGTTCGCAGGAATTTGCGCCGCAGCGGCAGCAGTGGTCACACTGATCCAGTATCTGGTGCTGTAAGGAGGTGGCTGCATGAAACGATCTATCACAGTTACTTTGATCCTGGTTCTGATTCTTTCCCTATCCCCCTTCGTATCTGCCGCAAACCCAAAAGTGATCGATGATGCCGGACTCCTTACCGCATCTGAAGTCCGCAAGCTGGATGAAATAGCGCAAAAAATAGCCGAAACCTACAGCATTGATGCCGTCATCGTTACAGTCGAAACCTTGGGTTTTAAAACCGCCCAAGACTACGCGGATGACTACTTTGATTACAACGGCTACGGTGCCGGCAGCAACGACAGCGGCGTTCTGCTTCTGATCGCGATTGAGGAACGGGAGTGGTATGTCAGCACCCACGCTGACGGCAACGAAGCACTAACGTACAATGAGATCGGCGATCTGGGCGATGAAATGTATGATTATCTGTCATTTGGTGATTATTACGGTGCCTTTACTGTCTATCTCGATTTCCTTGAATCTGAGTTTGAGCACTACCGAACCTTTGAAGATCATCTGACTTTCCGCACCGTCGCGCTGCGATTGCTGATGGCACTTCTGATTGGAGCCGCAATCGCAGGCATAGCGCTTCTGACCATGCGCAGCAAAATGAATACCGCAAGGCAGCAATCCGGTGCCGGCTCTTATATGGTCAGCGGCTCTTATGATCTTTACCGTTGTCAGGATTTTTTCCTGTACTCTCAAACAACCAGAACCCTCAAGCAGCAGAATCATTCCAGCAGTACACACCGCAGCAGCTCCGGCCGCAGTCATGGCGGCAGGGGCGGACGATTCTAATAACATAAAGGAGAAATCAATATGGGTCTTATCAAAGCAGCACTCGGCAGCATTTCCACCGTTTTGGGTGATCAGTGGAGAGAATACTTCTACTGTGAAGCCATGCCCGAAACCGTTCTGGTCAGCAAGGGCAGCAAGCGCACAAGCGGCAAAAGCAGCAACACCAAGGGTTCTGACAATATCATTTCCAACGGTGCTGTCATCGCCGTCAACGAAGGACAGTGCATGATGATCGTGGAGCAGGGCCAGATCGTGGAATTCGCCGCTGAAGCCGGTGAATTTACATGGAATTCTTCCACGGAGCCCACTATTTTCTACGGTGGCCTCGGTGACGGTCTAAAAGCCAGCTGGGAAACCCTGAAGCGCCGTTTTACCTTCGGTGCGGATACCGCCAAAGACCAAAGAGTCTACTTCTTCAATCTGAAGGAGATCTTAGGCAACAAGTTCGGCACTCCCTCCCCTGTTCCCTTCCGTGTCGTAGACCGGAACATTGGTCTGGATGTGGACATTTCCATCCGCTGCAACGGCGAGTATTCCTACAAGATCACAGACCCCATGCTGTTTTACAAAAATGTCTGCGGCAATGTGGACGGTGATTATACCCGAGACCGGCTGGACAGCCAGCTGAAATCCGAATTCATTACCGCATTGCAGCCCGCATTTGCAAAAATCTCCGCTGCCGGCATCCGCTACTCCGCTCTGCCCGGCCATGCAACCGAAATGGCAGAGGCAATGGACGATGCGCTGACTGCCAAGTGGAGCGCTCTGCGGGGCATCAGTGTCGTATCCGTCGGTATCAATTCCGCAACCGCATCTGCCGAAGACGAAGCCATGATCAAGGAGCTGCAGAAGAGCGCCGTCTTCCGCAACACCAATATGGCTGCCGCACATATGGTTCAGGCACAGGCAGAAGCGATGAAGTCCGCAGCCAAGAATGAAAACGGTGCTATGATGGGCTTCATGGGCATGAATATGGCGCAGACTGCCGGCGGCATGAACGCCAACGCCCTGTTCCAGATGGGGCAGCAGGAGTCCCCTGCAGCGCCTGCGGCAAACGAATGGAAGTGCAAATGCGGCGCTGTTAACACCGGGAAATTCTGCACGGAATGCGGTGCCGCTGCCGGCTGGACCTGCTCCTGCGGCGCGATCAACAAGGGCAAGTTCTGCTCCGAGTGCGGTGCAAAGAAGCCTGCCAATGAGCCGCTGTACCGCTGTGACAAGTGCGGCTGGGAACCGGAAGATCCCAAGAATCCGCCCAAATTCTGCCCCGAATGCGGCGACCGTTTTGACGACAGCGATATTCAGTAAAGAGCAAAGCCCCGGCCAAACGGCCGGGGCTTAACTTATGCTCTTCTTTCAGTAAGGCTTTTAGCAAGGGTAATGATATAATCGGTATCTTCAAAAGCTGAAAGGGCATCAACAGCATAGCTTGTATATTTCCGCACCAGTTCTTCACACTTTTCAAGGCCGTACAGCCGCACGAACGTGTTCTTATTGGCATCCGTGCCAACACCCTTGCCCATTTCCTCTTTGGTGCCGATCACGTCCAGCATGTCATCCCGGATCTGGAACGCAAGGCCGATCCCTGCTGCAAACCGGCAGGCAGCGTCAAACTGTTCCTCCGTCGCGCCGCCGGCCAAAGCACCGGTGCTGCATGCAGCGTTAATCAATGCTCCGGTTTTTCTGGTTTGGATGTCCAAAACTTCCTGTTCAGTAAGGATCCGCTCCTCGCTGTTGATATCCAGAACCTGTCCGCCAACCATACCCATGGAGCCGGCGCATTCGGCAAAGATCCCAATAGCGTCTGCCATTGCCTTGCCCTCCAGCTGAGCAGTGGAAGCGACAGCGAACGCATCCGTAAGCAGTGCGTCGCCTGCAAGGATAGCCATCGCCTCGCCATAGACCTTGTGGTTGGTGGGTCTTCCCCGGCGGTAGTCATCATTATCCATAGCAGGAAGATCATCATGGATCAAACTGTAGGTATGGATCATTTCGATCGCCGCCGCAAAGGGCGCTGCCTTTTTCCAGTCCGCACCGCACAGACGGCAGAACTCAAACGCAAAAATGGGCCGCAGGCGCTTACCTCCGGCAAGCAAGCTGTATTCCATGGCTTCAAAGAGCTGTTTTTGGGGCTGGCCATGCAGCGGCGTATACCAATCACGCAGAAACTGCTCTACATATTCCCTGTATTCTCTTGTCCGCTCCTCATGCCTCATCTGCAAAAACCTCCATCAGCGGAGTGCCGTCAGCACTTTTGACTACCTTCTGCACCTGAAGTTCTGCCTCGTCCAAAAGTTTTCCGCAGGTTCTGACAAGCTCTGTGCCCTCCTGAAACAATTTAAGGCTCTCGTCCAGCGCTACATCTCCCCGCTCCATGGCGCGAACGATCTGCTCCAGACGCTGCATGGACTGCTCAAAAGTCATATTCTGATCACTCATTTGCCTTCTCCTTTCCGGTTACGGTGGCGTTTACTTTGCCATCGGCGAAAGAAACTTTGATGTTGTCCCCGATCTCGACCTGCGCTGCACTGCGCAGCATTGCGTCACTCTCCGTTAGCGCTATGGCATATCCGCGGGTCAGGACCTTCAGCGGACTCATTGCATCCAGCTTTGCTGTCAATCCAACATAGCGTTGCTTTTCCCTGTCAATCGTACGGCTCTGGGTCGCTGACAAGCGGCGGGACAGAAGCTCCGCATCTTTGCGCTTGCGGTCAATATATGCCGTTGGTGCCAAAAGCGCAGGACTGGCAGACAACACCTGCAGATGCCGGCGGGCGCTTTTCAGCTGCCGGCCCAGCGAAGATCCCATAGACTGGTACATGCTATCCAGCATCTGCCGAAGCGCGTCCTGATCGGGCACAGCAAGCTCTGCGCCGTTAGAAGGTGTGGCCGCCCTCAGATCCGCAACATAGTCCGCAATCGTAACATCCGGCTCATGGCCCACGGCGGAAATAATAGGAATCTCCGATTCATAGATGGCATAGGCCACCCGTTCATCATTAAAGGCCCAAAGATCCTCAATGGATCCTCCGCCCCGGCCTACGATCAGCAGGTCAGCCAGACGATAGCGGTTGGCATAGCGAATGGCACCGACGATCTCCGGCGGCGCTTCCACACCCTGCACACGAACGGGAAACAGAAGCACACGGCATAACGGATACCGCTTACGCAAGATCCGCAGCATATCATGGACAGCCGCACCGGCAGAACTGGTAATGATCCCGATGGTACCCGGATAAGCAGGGATGGGTTTCTTGTGATCGGGGTCAAACAACCCCTGCGCAGACAGTTTGGCCTTCAGCTGTTCAAATGCAGCATGCAGATCGCCAATGCCATCGACGACCATTGCCGTGCAGTAAAGCTGATAGGCACCGTCCCGGGGATAAACTGAGATCCGCCCCATTACAACGACTTGCATGCCATTTTCCGGACGGAAGCGCAAGCGATACGCGTTGCCCTTGAACATAACGCACTTCAGCGCACCGCCGTCATCCTTGATCGTAAAATAGTGGTGCCCCGAGGGATAGACCTTGTAATTACTGATCTCTCCCCGAACCGCAACGGATGTCAGCAGCGGGTCAGCGTCCATTTTATGCTGGATATATTCATTGATCTGCGTTACGGAAAGGATCTGTTCAGACATGGCTTTCCTCCTGCAGCCGCGACGCGAGGACAGCTACGCCCATCGCGTTATCGGTGGAAAATTGGGGCTGTGAAAAAATGCAGTCAAGCGGCCTCACCGTTTCCCGAAGCATGGAATTGGAAGCCACACCGCCGGAAAATACGACCTTCAGACCGGGGTACTGCTTCAGCGCATTCTCTGTGGCTTGGTATACCGCCATGCAGACGCAGCGAAGCGCGTAGGCAGCTGTATCCGCAGGGTCATGGGTTTCATGATACTGCTGCACCTTGTTCTGCACACCAGACAGGGAGAATTCCAGTCCGGGGCATTTTACACGGAACAGATCCTTGCACACTGCCTGCCGGCTCAGTGCATCCAAATGCTTACCGGACGGAAACGGCAGCTGAAGCAGCTGGCCAGTCCGGTCGATCAGTTGACCGGCAGAAATATCCGTGGTGCCTCCGATCCGGGTGCAGCGGACATTTTTGCCATCCGGCTCTACCAGCAGCAGTTCTGTCGTACCGCCGGAAAGATGCCATGCAAGATGGGCCTCGTCCATTAGATCCAGCCGTCCGGCACTCCACAAGGATGCCGCAACATGCCCCTGCTGGTGGGAAACCTCAAAGAGCGGCACATTCAGCGCATCCGACAGTAATTTCGCGTGGCTATAGCCCACCAGAAAGCAAGGCATATAGCTCCCCTCCACCGCACGGGGCCGCATCGACACCCCCACTGCCGTGATTTGATCTTTATCCACATGGGAAAACAGCCTGCCGGAAAGCTCCGGCAGGCTTTTCGTATGGGCAAACACTGCGTCTGACTGGCGCAGGCCCAGTTCTCCCTGCTTAACAGGAAGAAGCCGGGAGCAATTTTCACCACTGACCCCATCGAAATACGCAATGGAGGTGGTGTAATTGCTGGTATCAAAACCGATCACACACATTATGCTTCCTCAGTAGGCAGGCTTCTGGCAAAGGAACCCAGAATGCCGTTGACAAAGGCACCGGTATCATCACCGTCGTACTTCTTGGCGATGCGCACCGCCTCGGATACGGCAACACCTGTCGGAACATCCGCAACATACAGGATCTCGAAGATCGCGAGCTGCATAATGGTTCTTGCCAGCCTGGAAATGCGGGTAACATCCCATCCGATGGAGTATTTCTGGATCTGTTCATTCAGCGCGTCCAGACGGTTTGCAACACCGGAAACAACACTGTCGATATACGCCAGCTGCACACGGCTGGGACGGTCGGCATATACATCATTTTCAGAAGAAAGCTTGCTGTAGTATTCCTTATCCAGACGGGCTGCGATCACCTGCTCCGGCTCATCACCGGTGAAGGACTGGGAATAGATCAAATGTACCGCCAGTTCTCTGGCGTTGGCTCTCGTCATAACGGCTCCTTACTGGCGGATGATACCGCAAACATTGACATTGACGGAAGCTACCTTCGCCGCAGTCATGGACTCCAGATGGCTGGTGACAGACTCCTGAACCGCCTGCGCGACCGCAACAACGCTCTGACCGTAGCCAATCAGAATATCACAGTCAACGGTAAGCGCATTATCCTCTGCAACGACGATCTTCATGCCCTTGCCCCAATTCTTCTTGCCAAACATATCAGCAATATCCGCGCCGGGCTTAACACTCAGGCTGACAACGCCTTCTACTTCTTTGACAGACAAAGCAATGATGGATGCCACAACATCCTCAGAGATCATAACCGTTCCGTTATCCTGAATATGGGTAATATACTGCTTATTCTCAGCCATGGAAGTTTCCTCCTAAATCATTTCATGCCTACTACGGCATGATACTTTTCATTAGTATACCAAAAAAAAAGCAGTAAGTCAATCTGTAATGTTCTGCGAAAAATATTGAGGGCAGTACAAACTGCCCCCAAGACTTATTGCACTTCCACGACCCGGATCGCTTCCATTGTAAAGCCGGTCTGGGTTATGACGATATCCGCGATAACAGCCACATCCTCCTGCTGCATTCCACCCTCCGGAGATGCGACCGCAACGGAGATGCCTTCATCAGACATGTAAGCAACACAATCCGTATACCCCTTTGCGATGATCAGGCTCTCGATCTGCGCTTCACACAGTGCTGTCTGCACGATCTGCTCCAGCTGCTCGTTGGATTCTTCGGACTGTGAACCGTCACCGTATGCCATAGCCTCCTGCAGCAGATTTACCGCGCTGTCCCTTGCCTCCTGCCGGGAAAGACGCACTGCGGCAAAATAATCAGTGATGGTATTTTCTCCACCTTCTGCATAGCCAAGATTATCCGCATCCAATACCAGTCCATCCTCAGAAAGCACCTTCTGCGCATCCAGCATATCCGTCAGATTATCCACATCCTTTGCGTTTGTGTACATCCAGTTCATGTAGATTCCGGCACACACCACCAGCAGCACCGCAGCCGCAATCAGATTTTTCTTCCAGTTATTCATAAAAAAGCCTCCATTCATTTCATTTTTAACACAGAAATTTTATCCGCTCCCAGACCGGTAACTTTGGATACAGCCTCCACAATGGCAAGCCGGACAGCAGGACGATCCGCTCCCTGGCACACAACGATGGCACCAAGGTATGTCGGCGGATTCACTTGCTGGATCAAACCGGATTGCCCACGGTCAGTGCCCGTAACGATCACTGTTTCGATCCGTGTAGACACATTTTCCCCTCCGGAAACCTCTTCATCTGTTTGATAGACCGTCTTTTCGCCGGACGCAACCGTCAGCATGACCTCTACCTTCCCTGCTCCCTGGATCTGACTGAGGATCTGCGCAAGGGATTCTGATATTTCAGGCTTCTCCTGCTGCTCTGTCGGCACTACAGTCTGACTCTGCGGATCCTTGGCTTGACCGGGTATCAGCATCAGTGCAAGCCCCAATACCAGAACCAGAATGGCATACCGATACCGTTTGACCGTGTCAAGCGCCTTCTTTTGAAATCCTACCCAGTCCATGTCTGATCCTCCAATGCAATCCCCAGCTCATCGGCAATGATGCTGCCAAGCTGTTTCTTTCCGTAGGGTGATATGCTGCCGCTGACGCGCACGGCACAAGGCACCGGCAGTTCGGAGCCATCCACCCTCACCTCCACAGTCAGCTCCGCGCCAAAAGACTTGGCTTTGTCCAAGATATATGCTTCCGTTTTGGACTTTATGATAGTTTCCAGTGCAGCTCTTGCATCCGTTTGCCCGCTCTCTACTGCGATGTCCGCACTGGCAGAAATATCGCCAATCAAGCCGGACAAATCTCCGATCTGCAGCTTTACCCAAGGGCTGACCAGGGTGAATACCATAAAAATTCCCGTCATCAGCTTAACGGCAGCGCCCAGCGCACCCTTCTTGCCAAGCAGGCCGTTAACAATACCACACAAAAGCGCAGCACTGATCAGCCGCAGCAGGTAATGACGGATCCAGATCATTATCCAACCCCTTTCATAAAGCAAACGGTGCTGATCAGCAGCAAAATACAGACCGTTCCCGTCATTGCCAGCAGCAGGCCCATGGCGGAAGAAAAATCCTGTATGAGCTCAGCCGCCCGTTTGCTGCCAAAAGCCGCGCACAAGGCTCCTGTGGCCTTTAGCAGCAAGTATTGCAAGCCGATCTGAAGAAACGGCGCGATCCAGATCGCGACCAATGCCACAATGCCGTAAATACCGGCAGCGTTTTTGAGAAGTCCGGCGCTGACCAGCACAGACTCCGACGCATCGGACATCAATCCGCCAACCACCGGCACCATGCCGGAGATCGCCATTTTCGTTACTTTCAGTGCTGCCGCATCGGCTGTTCCGCTGACTACGCCCGTTATACCCATATATCCGGTAAACGAATACAGCACGATCTTCAAGAACCAGGTTGCAAGCCATTTCAATAGATCCCTTAGCTTTTGCAGTAATTCATTTCCGACAGCGCTGTTTGCAACAGATAAGATCAAATAGGTATAGCACATGGGAACCAGCAGACCGGAAACCGCACTGCCAAGCAACGCGTCAAACGCAGCAGTCCCGCCGTAGAGCGCCGCCGAAGCCGTTCCTCCGCCCTGTGCCGCAAGAGCCGCTGTCATAACCGGAAGCAGGAGCTTGCCATATTCGCTAAGCTCAGTAACCGTCTGAGCCCCCAGATTGATCAAGCTTCCGGTTCTGTACAGCAATATTCCGCCGATCCCCAGCGCGGCAACCAGCTCCAGTATGCCGGCATTCTTTTCCGAAAGGCCCTGAACTACAGATACAAGAATGACGATGGCTGTCAGGGATACACAAACCCCACAGGCATCCGCAAGCTTCGGCTGCAGTGTCTCCACAGCACTGCAAAACACCTTCCAAAGTCCCTGTCCAAAAGATTCGATTTCGGCAGGCATCAGTTCTTCCGCAGCATCCGGCGCCTCCGGGGCAGTAAATTCCATTGCACTGACCGGAACGATCAAAACTACGATGATCACCGCCAGCATCATCAGCTTTCTCATACTTCCCCCAACATTTCCTGAATCATCCCGATCAGCCCGCGCAGAAGCGGCAGAGATAGCCACAAAACTGCCGCTACCGCCAGAATCTGTATCGCCTTTCCCAGTGCGCTGTTACCGCAGTCCGCGCAGATCAGCGCCGCGATCTCCGCAACCAGACTGACACCCACCGTCTTCAAAAGGATCCGCACCATTTCCGAATCCAGATTTCCGATGGTTTGCAATTCACTCACAAAATCAAGAACCGGCTCCAGATAGGCGGCTACAACAGCGATCACCATACAGCATACCGCTGCGGTCAACAGCATGGCCATGTCCTTGCCCTGCTTATTCAGCATGATCGACAGAAGCACCGTCAACAAAACACCGGCTACAACCTGGATAAACCGCTCCATCAGAAGTGAAAAAGGGTCTTGACCAGATCGAACAGGTCAGCAATTTTCTGTGCGATCAGCATCAGTACCACCACAAGGCCTGCCAGTGTGGTCATGGTTGCTTGCTCCTCCCGTCCGGAACGGGAC
The DNA here is from genome assembly GCA_045576415.1 of Faecousia sp. Taxonomy (GTDB): domain Bacteria; phylum Bacillota; class Clostridia; order Oscillospirales; family Oscillospiraceae; genus Faecousia. The sequence goes on from JAZNGJ010000017.1 coordinate 22,789, forward strand.
AAGACCTGATTCAGTATGGAAACGATGATGCCAATGGCTGCAATTTTAAAGATCAGATCAATATCCATAGATCAAATAAACAGAATCGCCAGCGCAGCGCCGGCACATAACCCCAACGTCTGGTAGCTGCGTATGCGCTGCGGGCGCATTGCTTCCATTTCCGCCAGCGCAGAAGAACACCTGACTCGCAAAGATTCCAGCCCCCGCAGCTGCCCCTGCAGATCAAACTGTCCCAATGAGCTTCCAAGAAGCTCCAGATATTCTGCTGCAGCTTTTGGCAGATCGGGCACACTCTTCAGCGCGGCTGTCATACAAAAAGCCGCATCCGGCGCGATCTGGCTCTCCAGTTCCCACGCAAATGCCAAATATACCGCCTTTAAGCTTCCGCTCAATTGCTCAGCAGTCCTCTTGCAAAGTTCTGCCAGCGGTGTCAATCTGTATTCCAGATCGGATTGCATATACTCCAAAGCCCTTACCAGCTGCCGAAGAGAAGCCAGCGTTCGTTTGTAATTCCAAGCCATCCGAAAACCAACTCCAGCGCAACCGACAACAATCAGCACAGCGCCAATCCACTTTATACTCATCTTTTCATCCTTTCCAATTTGTAGGATTTGTCCGGGTGTAATATCAAAAGGGTATCAAAGATCCCGCTTTTTACCAGCGGTGCGTATACCGGCCTTGTCAAAAAGTCATACTTGTCCGCAGCATGGGCCGTGGCGATCAATCGAACGCCGCACCAGCCTGCCTGCAGCAACGCATCACAATCCTCCTGTGCTGTAATTTCATCAACCGCAATGCACGCCGGCCCCATAACGCGCAGCACATTCGTGATGCCGTGTTTTTTCGTACAATTCGTCAGTACATCCAGTTTTTTCCCCATCGCAAAACCGCTGCAAACCGGAAATATTTCATCACGCTCGTCCACTACTGTAACAGCTTCAATCTCCGACAATTGCCGGATCAAATCCCGCAGCATCGTCGTTTTGCCACTGCCCGGCGGACCGAGAATCAGCAGCGAACCCTGTTCTTTATGAATCCGCGGCGCAATACCCGAAATATCTCTCGCCACGCGGATACACAGGGAAGTTACATTCCGGATCCCGGTCATGATCCCGTCTTGTACCACACATTCGCCGCACATTCCGATCCGATGCCCGCCGGCAGCGGTTATGTAGCCACTCCTAACGGTGGAAGCTGCCCATGGAGAATACTTACTGGCTGTGTTTACAACAAAATTCAAATCAGACAGTGTTACCCTTCCTGTGAGGCACTGGCTGCCTGTCTGCATAACCAGTTCCGCAGGCCTGTCCAGCCGAAGCCTGATCTCCTGCAGATATTCCCTGCCCGGCCTGTCCACTTCTTGCCGTATGTGCGGCGGAAGAATCCCCATCAGCTCCATCCATGCACACTTCATTCGCATCACTCCTGCAAAAGACTATGCGCCCGCAGATGCAGAAATACCAATGGGTACAAAAAACCGGCAGCCAAATGGCTGCCGGTCCGTTATGGATCATTTTATTTTAATTTTAATTAAACGAACGATGACTGGTGCAAGGACAATATTAACCGCAAGCTCGATCAAGAAGTTCGTTCCCGCCAGTCCAAGGAACATATACTCGGCAGCATTCGCAAAGCCCAGATCCGCTCCCCACTGCGAAACCGTTTCAAGGAAGAACAGCCAACAGCCTGCTAAGAACACACCGGTATTCGCAATCGGGCAGATGACTGCAGCCGCGAACACACCGACTGTCCTGTTGATATGCGCCAGCAGCTTATACACAAGACCTGCCGTTACGCCGCAAACAACGCCTTTCATAAGTACGACACCAACTGTTGCCAAGGGATCAACCGCCAGAAAAGCTGCAGCGTCGCCTGAAAGCAGAACTGCCGCGCCAAACGCAAATCCCAGCCACCCACCGGCCATCCAACCATATACCGCGGCTCCCACAACGATGGGTACAAGAACCAGAGAAATGGAGAAAATGCCAAATTTGATACCACCGCCTAGAAACTGCAGTACCACCACGATGGCTGTAAACAAGCCAATGCCTACCATGTTTTTCGTTTTACTATTCATAATTTACCTCCTTGCTGTCGCTCCGGCGCTCCGGATGCGATGCAAAATTTATATCTACAACGGATACCCGTTACAGATCAGAGTAACTCGTCAGGGACACCTTCGTTGTCATTCTGAAGGTCCTCAAATTCCATTTGCTCAGACTGACCGCTTCGCATCGCCTGCCACTGCTCCTTCGTGATCAGAATGGCACGGGGTTTGCTTCCCTGGAACGGACCAACGATGCCCTTCTCTTCCATTTCATCCACGATTCTTGCCGCTCTGGCATAACCCAGCTTCAGCCGCCGTTGGAGCATGGAAACGGATGCCTGTCCGGTTTCCAAGATCACATCCACAGCTGCAGGCAGCATTTCGTCACCGTCCAGCTCCTCGGAGTTAGGCTCCGGATCGGTTGCAGTAGGCTTGCTGCTTCCAGTCTGTGCCGCTTTCTTTTCAATCTCTTCCAAAACCTGCTGATCATAAGAGGTATTATAGTTTTCTTTAACATAGGAAGCGACGGCCTCCACCTCTGCGTCACTGACAAAACAGCCCTGTACACGCAGGGGCTTTCCGTTGCCGATGGGCGCATAGAGCATATCGCCCTTGCCTACCAGCTTTTCAGCACCCTGTGTATCCAGAATGATGCGGGATTCCATAGCAGAGGCTACAGCGAAAGCGATCCGGGACGGAATATTTGCCTTCATCAGGCCTGTAATAACATCGGCAGAAGGCCGCTGGGTGGCAATGATCAAGTGGATACCGGCTGCACGGCCCATCTGGGCAATGCGGCAGATGGACTCTTCCACTTCCTTGGCTGCAACAAGCATCAAGTCCGCCAGCTCATCGATTATCACCACCACCTGGGGCAGCTTGGCGCCTTCCTGCTCGGCTTCCACGATACTATTGTAGGATTCCAGATCACGCACGCCTGCATCGGACATTGCCTTGTACCGGCGCATCATTTCGGTAACTGCCCACTGCAGGGAGCCGGCCGCCTTTTTGGGGTCCGTAACCACCGGGATCAGCAGATGCGGGATCCCGTTGTAGATACCTAACTCGACCATTTTCGGGTCGACCATAATGAGCTTTACATCATCCGGACTCGCCTTATACAGCAAGCTGATAATGATGGAGTTCATGCACACGGATTTACCGGAACCGGTGGTACCGGCAATCAGCATATGGGGCAGCTTTGCGATATTGCCAACGATGCAGCTGCCGCCGATATCCTTACCAACGGCAAATGAGGATTTGGATTTGGCTTTTGCAAACTCGTTGGAGTCGATGACCTCCCGCAGAGAAACCGTAGTTACAGCACGGTTCGGAACTTCGATACCCACGACAGAGATCTTACCGGGAACCGCCGCGATACGAACGCCGGACGCACCCAGACTCAGCGCGATATCATCGGCGCAGGTAGTCAGCTTATTCAGCCGGACACCCTTATCCAGCTCCACCTCATACCGGGTAACACTGGGACCCCGGGTAACATTGATGATATGTGCCTCTATCTTAAAGCTTGCCAGAGTCTCATTAAGGCGGCGGGTGTTCTCCCGCATTTCCATAGTGCCATCCTGGGCGCCATAAGGCGAACTCTTCAGCAGGTCAATGGGCGGAAAGCAGTATTCCACACGCTCGGCATTTTCCGCCTGCGCGATCTCTGCGGCCACCTGTGCGGCAGATTCCTCTGCGTCCTTAGCGGTCACCTTGGGCAGTTTGGCCTGTGCGGCAGACTCAGCAGCAGGCTTCTGCTCCGGTACAGGAGCATCCTGCTCTTCCTTCTCAAAGGGCAGCATCTCCGGCTGGACGGGCTCTACATCAATGGTATTGGCCGGCTTCGCCGCCGGTTTTGAATTCAGGATCAGATCCACATCCGCATTTTCGGCAACGGCATTCTTCGCTGCAGCTACCGGCTTTTCCACATCGGAATCGATCTGGCTCATCAGTTCATTTGCCTTGTGGCTGATTTTCCGCTTTGCAGGCGGCTGCTCCAGATTCTCTTCGTCATCGATGGGAATATCGATCTGCGCCCGTTCTTCCCGGATGCGCCGTTTATTTTCCACATATTCAATGCGTTTATTGGCAAGGTGATTCACAACAACAGCCGCAGGCTCCGGAACCTCCTTCACTTCATCCTCCCATTCGGCTCTGGGACGGTTCTGGACCGCACGAATGATGCTGGGGATCGTGATCTGGAAGGATGCCAGAAGCGTAAACAGTGCAGCAAGAATCAGAATGATATAAGAAATCACCTTACCGCACAGCCACTGCAGCAGCAGCGCGATACCACCGCAAAGCAAACCGGCAGTCGTTCCTGCAGATCCACCCTGGAACAGCGTGACCAGCAACGAAAAGCCGGATGGCAGCGCACTTGTGTCCATACCGAGCTGGGAAATACAGCCGCAAATCAGCACAAAGGAGATCAGACACACACTGCGAAGCAGGATCGGCCGTTTCCCGCTGAAGGCCTGAATGGTAAATAAGTACAGCAGCGCCGGAATGGCAACATAGAAGCTGGTCCAGCCGATCAAGCCCAAAACGAACCCTTGAAAAAGCTTGACGAGCGCGCCGTCAGGCTGCAAAAAAATCACAAGGAACAGAATAAACAGTGCCAAACAGATCAGCGAAGTAACCAGCCGGAACGGAACCAGGAACTTTTCTTCCTGCTCTTTTCCGTTTGTCTTTTTACTTTTGCTGCTCTGTGCAGTTTTGGAAGAAGCAGCCTTGTTTTTCTTTGCCAACGCCGCCTTCTCCGCCTGGGACTTAGCCTTATGCTCCGCCATAGGGATCCCTCCTCTTAAATCGTCAGGTATAAAACGAATGTAAGCAGCGCAGCCCCCCAGCAGTAATATGCAAAGCCGGAAAAACCGACCTTAACTGCCAGAAAGCGCATAAGCAGGATGCCAAAATACGCACCCGCAAAGGCTGCTGCCGCCGCAAGGATATAATAAAGAAACAAGTGAAACGAAAGAGCCGCTTGGGCAAGATATATGCCGTAAATATCAAAACCTATCAAAACCACCAGCGCGGGGATACACAGCAGCAGCGCAATATCCGCTGTGTACTGTCCGTCACCGCCCCGCAGCTGACCGGTACTGATCAATGCGCCCACTCTGGAGATTCCCGGTACAACTGCCAGCGCGCCTCCCAGGCCGATCAGCAAAGAATCAAGGGAAGACATAGCCTGCGATTCCTTATTCCCCATGGGGAAAAACTGCGGCAGATACAGGATCACACCGTTCAAGGCCAAAGTCAGTGCCAAAAGCCAAAGCTTTTGCGCCGTCTGCTGTGTTTTCAAAAACAGGACGAAGGCAAGCAGCATCGGTACAGCGGCAGTTCTGAGCAGACGCAGATCCATCAGCACCTTTTTATCCGGCTGGCGCTTTCGCCGTTTTTGCGGTGCGGCAGCGATCCTTCGTTCCCGGGTCAGCCGCTTAAGCTGCGAACTACAGCTGAGCAGCAGCGCGGCTAGCACGCCAAAATGGCAGATCAGTCGGAATCCAAGCATTTCATTGCCCGCTCCGGTCAAATAGCCAAACAGATACTGGTGCGCATCGGCAGAGACAGGCAGGAATTCCGCAAAACCGGAAAGAAAACCAAACAGAAGGCTCTGCAGCCAGTTCCATTCCATGCCTATCCCCCCCTTTGCATAAGTTTTCATCTTATGATAACATATTTCTTGCCGGATTTCCACCCCACTTTTGAAAAAAATCCATTTTATCTGTCTGTGCTGCTGTTTTGCTTATTCTTACCGCCTTTTTCTATCATTTTGTGAAGGGCAGAAAGCGCATCATTCAGTCCACCTAGCTTGTCGATCAAACCGGATGCCACCGCTTCCTTTCCATAAAGGATGGTACCCACATCGGTAGCCATCTCACCAGTTGCCATCATATAGTGCTCAAATTCCGCTTTTGAGATCTTCGAATTGGATGTGACAAACTCTGCAATCTGTTCCTGAATCCGCTGAAAATAGCGGAAAGTCTGGGGAGCGCCGACCACCAGCCCCGTCATGCGCACAGGATGCACGGTCATACTGGCGGTGGGGGTAATGAAAGACCGTTTTGTGCACACTGCCAGCGGGATGCCAATGGAATGTCCGCCGCCCAGAACCAGTGAAACCGTCGGTTTCTTCATTCCCGCGATCATCTCCGCAATGGCAAGACCGGCTTCAATATCACCACCAACGGTATTCAAAAGCAGCAGAAGTCCGTCGATCTCGTCACTCTCCTCGATCCCTGCCAGCAGCGGAAGAACATGCTCATATTTTGTCGTCTTGCAGTTTTCCGGCAGGACCTGATGCCCCTCCACCTGACCGATGATGGTCAGTGTATAAATGTTGCCTTTTTCGCTTTTGGTGATATCGGATCCAAGCTCAACGACCTGCTGCCGCTCCTGCTCCTTCATATCCGGATTTTTACTGCTTTGCATATAGAAACCTCCTATGGTTTTTTCCATAGGATAACCGGATTTGCCCACAATCTATTCAAATAAGAAGAAAGGCACCTGCAAAATGCAGATGCCTACTTAATCTTTGTCATTTATGCCAGTCTCGCTTTGTCTGCGCAGCTGCATACGCAGTCTTCCATAAGCTCCATATTCTTAAGCATATCCTTAGCCAATGCGACCTGGCATCTTGTACGCACCAGATTGTGCTCGGGATAATTGATCTTAAAATAGGGACTTCCCTGTATATAGTCATCGAGAAAACGAACAGCAAGCTCCACAGTCAGCACAAAGCAGCTGAGCGCAAGTGTATCCATTTCCTTCTGTGTCAGCATCGAAGCCGTCTGCTCCAGAAATCCCTCTGTAAAAGCACGGAAAACGTCCATATTGATGCCCACTCTTTCATATTCCAGGCAGTCTTCCTCCGTATAGTTGGCGGCAAACCGGATGGCATCACCAAAATCGTGACCCACAAGGCCCGGCATGACCGTATCCAGATCGATCACCACCAGCGCTTCATGAGTATCGGTATCAAACAGGACATTATTGATCTTCGTGTCGTTATGGGTAACCCGAAGGGGCAGCTCTCCCCTCTCCTGCAGATCCGTCAGAGTGCAGGCAAGATCACGGACTGAGAGAAGAAAATCCAATTCCTCACGAACCTCCGAAACCTTACCGCAGGGATCAGCGGAAACGGTTTGCAGAAGCTTTTCATATCGTTTTTTGGTATTGTGGAAGTCGGAAATAGTTTCATGCAGCTGGGTACTGTCAAAATCCGAAAGCTGCATCTGGAAACCGCCAAACGCACGGCCGGCATTGCGGACGATCGTCAGATCTCTGACAACGCTGTGGGTCGTGGACGGAATGTAGTTCGTCATTCTCCAGAAATTAGCGCCGTCCATAATATAGTTTTTTCTGTCACTTGTGTGATGGAAATGCAGGCCCACTCCGCCGCGATTTTTGGCGCGAATATGCTCCGTGACCTTGTCGATATTCTCCATCACCTGCACAGGATTCTTAAAGACGTAAGTATTGACATTCTGAACCAGAAAATACTTAATCGTTCCATCCTCCAGCCGGACAGAAACCCGATAAGTTTTATTAACATTACCGACCTGAATGGTTTCATAGCCAAGATATGTTCCCTTTATACAAAAGCCTTTGCAGACATCCTGCAGCTTTCTATTGATATCCATAAGACCGCCTCATCAAAAATCAAATCATAACCGCATAATAAGCGCAGGACCTTAAGATCTTGCGCTTTTTAATATTTTATACCAAAAAGCCGATTGTGTCAACAGAACAGGCAAAATACTGGGGAAATACACAAAAACGCCACGATTTTTTCCGATTATTCCCCTAAAATTCAGGTTCTGCGCGTATAATCTCGCAAAACACTTGAAAGATCCTCGCAAATACCGTATAATAGCAAATGGTGATCATATGGCAACAAAAACAAACGCTGTCCGTCTGGCACAGCAAGCGCTCATCCCAATTCGGGAAGCTTTTTACGATTACGATGAGCAGGATCTCAGCGGAACCCACGCCGCAGACGCCATCGGCATGCCGCAGGAGCAAGTGTTCAAAACCCTTGTGACCCGGGGCGAACGCACAGGCATCCATGTTTTCTGTATCCCTGTTTGCTGTGAACTGGATCTGAAAAAAGCAGCAGCCGCAGCCGGCGATAAGAATATCGCCATGGTTCCGGTGAAGGAACTACTGGCTCTGACCGGCTATATCCGCGGTGGTTGCAGTCCCATCGGTATGAAAAAGAAATATCCCACCCACATAGACGAAACAGCCATTCTGTACGACGAGATCGCCGTTTCAGCCGGTGCAAGAGGACATCAGATGCTCTTGAATCCGGAGGCTCTGGCTGGTCTCGTCGGAGCTGAATTTGCTGACATTACCAAATAAAGAAAGGAAATTATAGTATGCAGTACGAACATCAGAACAAAGGCACCTGCTCCCGCAGCGTTCTTTTCGACATTGAGGACGGGAAGGTCAAAAATGTGCAGTACATCGGCGGTTGCAACGGCAACCTCAAGGGCATCGGCGCTCTGGTAGAGGGCATGGATATAGACGAGGCCATTTCCCGCCTGGAGGGCATTCAGTGCGGCATGAAAGCCACCTCCTGCCCCGACCAGCTGGCACAAGCGCTGAAGGAAGTCAAAGCTGCCAACGCTTGATCATAACAAGGATAAAAGCACCGCCCTGTTGGGCGGTGCTTTTGCTTATTCCTTTACGGCAGACAATATTTGCTTGAGCAAAGCATCTCTGCCGTCGCCCTTTTCTGCGGAAAAAGGAATGACAGGGCAATCCTCGGGCAATTCCAGATCCTCACGAATGATCTTCAGATTCGGTACCAATTCGCTCTTTTTAAGTTTATCCATCTTATTGGCAACGACCACCAGCGGGCAGCCGGATTCCAGAAACCAGCTGGCCATGGTAATGTCGTTATTCGTAGGCGGATGCCGGTAATCGACGATCAGCACGCCAAGATCGATCCGGTTTGCCGTAAAGTAGTCCTCCATCAGCCTGCCCCACCGGTCTTTCTCTGCCTGAGAGACTTTGGCAAAGCCATAGCCGGGCAGGTCCACAAAATAGCACTTTCCATCCACGGTAAAGTAATTTACATGGACCGTTTTTCCCGGTTTTTCGCCAACTCTGGCAAAATTTTTCCGCTGCAAGATTCGGTTGATCACAGAGGATTTTCCCACATTGGATTTGCCCGCGAATGCGATCTCCGGCAGTCTCGTTTTGGGGAAGTCTTTCGGTGATGCAGCAGAGATCAAAAACTGTACATTCTGTAGATTCATACAATCACCTCACTGGCGTATGCCGGGCTTTCGACTCTTTCCGGATACATCCTCCGGAAGTTTATTGAGGATCGACGGAATCATTTCCTGGGGTTTTCGGTTCAGCGCTGCTTCCAGAACAGTGGAAACTTCCTGCGCCGTGATAAAGTTCAGGGATTTGCGGACAGTCGGATCGATATCCTTCAGATCCCGTTCATTGTCCTTGGGGATGATCACGGTAGAAATACCATGGCGCAGTGCAGCCATCGTCTTTTCCTTCAAACCGCCGATGGCAAGAACTCTTCCGCGAATGGAGATCTCTCCGGTCATGGCGACATCCCGCCGGACAGTTGTATTTGTCAGCGCGGAAACGATAGCCGTACAAACCGTAACACCGGCAGAAGGCCCATCTTTGGGCACAGCGCCCTCCGGGAAGTGAACATGAATATCCTTAGTTTTGTAGAAATCCTCGGCAACACCCAAAGACTTGGCATTTGCTCGGATATAGCTCATCGCTGCATGGGCAGATTCTTTCATCACATCGCCCAGATTACCGGTCAGCTCCAGCTTGCCGGTACCGTCCATTACATTCACTTCCACTTCCAGCGTTTCACCACCGACGCTTGTCCAAGCTAGGCCGGTGACAAGGCCAACCTGGTCGGAAACCGGCAGCCTGTCGGGAAGATACTTTCTGGTTCCCAGATATTGCTCGATATTGCTGCCATTGATCTGGATCCGCTTCACATCCTCGCCGGTCAGAAGCTCCATATCCGCCTTTCGGCAGATCTCAGCAAAGCAGCGCTCAAAGCTTCGCACACCGGATTCCCGTGTATAGCAGGTAATGATCTCCCGAATGGCATCATCCGTGATCCGCAGCTGGCTCTTTTTCAGTCCGTGCTTGGCAAGCTGTTTGGGAATCAGATGATTCTTCGCGATCATCAGCTTCTCCTCATCGGTATACGACCCCAGTTCAATGATTTCCATACGGTCAAGAAGGGGTCTGGGAACCGTATCGAGGGTATTGGCAGTCATGATAAACATGACTTTGCTCAGATCAAAGGGGATCTCCAGATAGTGATCCCGATAGGTTTTATTCTGTTCCGCGTCCAGAACCTCCAACAGTGCGGCACTGGGGTCTCCTCGGTAGTCGCTGCCCATCTTGTCGATCTCGTCCAAAAGCAGCAGCGCATTGCTGCTGCCTGCCTGCGTGATCGCTGTCATGATTCTGCCGGGCATGGAGCCAACATAGGTCTTGCGATGACCGCGGATATCCGCTTCATCATGGACGCCGCCCAGCGAGATTCTGGCCATTTTCCGGTTCAGACTCTTGGCAATGGAATAGGCAATGGAAGTTTTACCAACGCCGGGAGGGCCAACAAGGCATAGGATCTGGGGCGGCATCTGGGGCGCCATCTGCCGTACCGCTATCGTCTGCAGGATCCGCTCCTTTACTTTTTGCAGACCGTAATGATCTCTGTCCAGCACTTTCCGTGCTGCCTCCACATCCACGCGCTCTTTCGTTGTGCTATTCCACGGCAGTTCCAGAACAGCATCCAGATAATTCCGCAAAACCGCACCCTCTGAGGAACCAAAAGGCTGCTTTTTCAGCCGTTCCAGATCCTTCAGCACCTTCTTTTCGCTGTTTTCATCCAGCTTCAATTCCCGTATTTTCCGCTCCAGCGCCGCAAACTCGGATTCATCATCCTCGCCCAGTTCATCCCGGATCACTTTTAACTGCTCACGCAGGTAATAGTCCCGCTGGTTCTGGTCGATATTGGACTTTGTCTTTTCCTGAATTTCCGACTCAAGATGCAGCATTTCCATCTCCTGCCGCAGGAAACGGATAGCCATCTCCAGCCGCCGGACCGGATTCAGCTGTCCCAAAAGGCTTACCTTATCCAGATAATCGATTCCGGAATTCTGGGCAATGGAGTCCGCCAGAAAGCCGGTATTGTTTGTGGAAATCATTCGCAGCTGAATCGCCTGCGCAGGATGCTCCCATAAGTCAAGGTAGGACGCATACAGCGTATTGGCCTCCCGGCGCAGCGCACGGACCCGCAAGGTGTCTACAACATCTGTTTCAGCAACGGATGCGACCAAGCCGGAAAGAAAAGGCTCATCCTGCTTCAATTCCTGGATTCTCGCCCGGGTGATGCCCGTAACCAGTACGCGAATGGATTCGGACTGGCCCTTGAGGATCTGCTTGATCTTCGCAACGGTGCCGATGGTATAAAGATCCTTCTCACCGGGATCATCCACACTGATATCCCGCTGGGGGATCAAAAACAGCGTTTGATCCTTTTTCATGGCTTCTTCCAGTGCCAGCACAGACTTTTTTCTGCCGACTTCAAAGTGGATCGTCTGATCCGGGAAGACAGCCAGCCCGCGAAGGGCTAAAATCGGCAAAGTGCCGACATACATTTTTTCTTCCATATGTTTCTCCTTTCTTCAGAGAATAGCAAAAGAAGGGGGAAGTTCCCTCCCCCGCTTCCAATACAGATTATTCTGTACCAAGCTGTGCGCGAGGTCTCGCAGGATCCCGCACGATCTTCGGTTCACCACCGGAAACCGCTTCCGGTGTAATGATGACCTTCTTGATGGAAAGATCAGAAGGAATGGTGTACATGATCTTGGTCATAACACCTTCCATAATGGCACGCAGTCCTCTTGCGCCGATCTGACGGTCCAGCGCCTTCTTTGCAACCTCCTGCAGAGCAGCATCCTCGATCTCCAGCTCCACATTATCCAATTGCAACAGTTTTTGATACTGACGGGTCAGTGCGTTCTTAGGTTCTACCAAAATACGCACCATATCCTCCTGTGTCAGACTCTGCAGGCTGGTAATAACCGGCATACGGCCCACAAGCTCGGGAATAATACCGAATTTCAGCAGATCCTGCGGCTGCACCTGGCTCAAAAGCTTACCCACATCCCGCTTCTTTTTGCTCTGAACGGGGGCGTCAAAGCCAATTGCGCTGCGGTCGGTACGGGCTTCGATGATCTTATCAAGGCCATCAAACGCACCGCCGCAGATAAACAGAATGTTGGTGGTATCGATCTGGATCATTTCCTGCTGAGGGTGCTTTCGTCCGCCCTGTGGCGGAACGCTGGCGACCGTACCTTCCAGGATCTTCAGCAGAGCCTGCTGCACGCCCTCGCCGGAAACATCCCGGGTGATGGAGGTATTCTCGCTCTTGCGGGCGATCTTATCCATCTCATCAATATAGATGATGCCGTGCTCAGCAAGGTCAATGTCAAAATCAGCCGCCTGCAGCAGACGAAGCAGAATGTTTTCCACGTCATCGCCCACATAACCGGCTTCCGTCAGCGTGGTGGCATCAGCAATGGCGAAGGGAACATTCAAAATCTTTGCCAGCGTCTGGGCAAAAAGCGTCTTGCCGCTGCCGGTGGGCCCGATCAGCAGAATGTTGCTCTTCTGCAGCTCCACATCGGAGTCCGCTGCCAGATAAATGCGCTTATAGTGATTGTATACCGCAACTGCCAGAGCGATCTTGGCATCCTCCTGGCCGATAATATAGCCATCCATGTAGGCTTTGATCTCCATGGGTGTGGGAAGCCGGTCAGGCTTGCGAAGCTTGCCGCGATCGTCTACCATCATCTCGTCCCGCAGCAATTCGCTGCAGGCCTGCACGCAGTCGCTGCAAATATACACACCGGGGCCGGCGATCAGCCGCTCCACCTGTGTTTCCCGCTTGCCGCAGAAGCTGCAGCGGATGCTCTGGTCCTCTTTTCTTGCCATAAACCCGCTACCGCCTTTCTAAAGTAATATCAATGGTGCGCAAGCACCCGGTCCACAAGACCAAATTCCAGCGCTTCATCCGCAGTCATGAAGTTATCGCGCTCACAGGCAGCGGTCACTTCTTCCACGGTCTTACCGGTATTCTCTGCAAGGATCCGGTTCATGCGCTCTTTAATGGTCTGCAGCCGCTTCATATGGATGGCCATATCCGTGATCTGACTCTGGGTACCGGCAGAAGGCAGGTGGATCATGATCTCGGCATTGGGAAGCGCCATACGCTTACCCTTTGTTCCCGCGCTGAGCAGGAACGCGCCCATGGACGCGGCCATGCCGACACAGATGGTAGCCACATCGCACTTGATGTACTGCATCGTATCATAAATGGCCATACCGGCAGTGACACTGCCGCCGGGGCTGTTGATATAGAACTGGATATCCTTGTCCGGATCCTGAGCCTCCAGATACAGCAGCTGGGCAACCACCAGAGATGCTGTGGTATCATTGACCTCCTCGGACAGGAAAATAATGCGGTCATTCAGCAGACGGGAGAAAATATCGAAGCTGCGCTCACCGCGGCTGGTCTGCTCAACAACATAAGGGATAAAACTCATGGTCATGTCTCCTTTCATAGGGTCTGAAACATTCTAACCATCAAAGAGGAAGCTTATTCCTCAGTCTTTTCGGGGGCCTTGGGAGCGACGGCAACAGCGCTGTCCACAATGACCTTCACAGCCTTGCGGGTCTTCAGGCTCTGCTTGATCTCCTCAGCAGGAACCATCTCCTTGACCTTCTCCACTTCCAGAGAATACTGCTTTGCCAGAGCCTCGAACTCAGCGTTCATATCGTCTTCGCCGACCTCGATGCCTTCGACCTCAGCGATCTTCTCCAGCATCACATTGACCTTAGCCTGCTTCTCAGCAGCGGGACGGAAAGCATTGCGCATGGTGTTCAGGTCGCCGCCCATCATCTTGGCATACTGCTCAACGCTATAGCCGCTCATCTGCAGCTGGTAAGCAAAGCGCTCCATCTGGTTGTCCAGCTCAGCCTCGATCAGACCGTTGGGCATATCGACGGTAACATTCTCAGCAGCCTTGTCAACAGCAGCCTGCTCGAAAGCATTGTCGATCTGCTTCTGGGCATTCTCCAGAGCCTTGGTGCGGATATCTGCCTTCAGCTCATCCAGAGTCTCGAATTCGGAAACATCCTTGGCAAACTCGTCATCCTGCTCGGGAACATTAGTAGTGGTGACCTTGTTGCACTTAACATGGAACACAACAGCCTTGCCGGCCAGTTCCTTGTGGTAGTCCTCGGGGAAGGTGATATCGATATCCTTCTCGTCGCCGGCGGCCATGCCAACGACCTGCTCCTCAAAAGCGGGAACGAAGGACCCGCTGCCCAGCTTCAGATCAAAGTTGTCACCCTTGCCGCCATCAAATGCGACGCCGTTGTCAAAACCTTCGAAGTCGATGTTGGCAGTGTCGCCCATCTCGGCAGCACGCTCAACAGTCTCGGTGGAAGCAACATTCTGAGCCATGCGGTCCAGCTCCGCCTGCACCTGTGCGTCAGTGACCTCAGCCTCAGCCTTCTCAACCTCCAGACCCTTGTAGTCACCCAGAGTGACTTCGGGGTAAACATCGGTGGTCAGAGTCAGGGTAACGACATTGTCCTCGCTGATGTCCATGTCAGTCAGGCTGGGACGGCCCACCGCCTTCACATCCTGATCCACAACAGCAGCCTTGTAGACCTCGGGGAAGATCTCTTCCAGACCGTCTTCATAGAAAACATGAGCGCCGTACATGGATTCGATCATCTTGCGGGGAGCCTTGCCCTTACGGAAGCCGGGGATCATGATATTCTTGCGGGCCTTCATGTAAGCGGCGTTAACGCCCTTTTCCATCAGTTCCTTGTCGATCTCGACAACGATGGTAGCCTGATTGCCGTTCTTTTCAATGCTTTTTACATTCATGGTTAATGTCCTCCCAAAACAGGCTGCATAGTACAGCCATTTTATATTTATTTATAGCCGTAGTATTTTATCAAAGAATGCGGCAAATGTCCACCCTTTTCTTGAAAAATTTTGTGAATTTTCCGAATTCTCGCCAAATATACAAAAAGGACTGCAATTAAGCAGTCCTTTTAGGGCAGTACCAAACAGGGTTTAAAGTTCAGTCTATCAGCGGATACCAGGCGGAAATCTACCCCATCCCATATCCCTTCCATAGCAAGGCCATGGCTTGCACCGTGAAGATGGCCGTAGAAACACCGGCGCACCGCATATCTGGAAAGCAATTCCAAAATTTCATCGCAGGTATATCCTTTATATCTCGGCGGATAGTGCAGAAATACGATCTTCTCCAGATCGCCGGCAGATTTTAAGGACGCTTCCAGCCGCATCAATTCCCGGCGGAATACCTTTTCATCGTGCTCCCCGCTCCGTTCCTCTTCAAAGAACCAGCCACGGGTGCCGCAAATGGCGTATTCGCCGTATTCATAGTGATTGTTGTGAAGGATCCACTGATCAGAAAATCCGTTTTCGTC
This sequence comes from Faecousia sp., assembly GCA_045576415.1. GTDB lineage: Bacteria > Bacillota > Clostridia > Oscillospirales > Oscillospiraceae > Faecousia. Next base: position 38,384 of record JAZNGJ010000017.1, read on the forward strand.
ACAGAACTGATAGAATTTCGAAGCAGTGCTCCACCAGTAATCGTGGTTTCCCTTTAGGATGATCTTTTTCCCGGGGATCTCGTTGATCCATGCAAAATCCGCTCTGGCTTCATTCAGATCCAGCGCCCAGCTCAGATCGCCAAGCAGCACTGTGGTATCCTCGGGCCGGATCACAGACAGTCCTTCCTTCAGTTTATTCATATAACCGACCCACGCACCGCCAAAAATATCCATCGGTTTTTCCGCACCCAAACACAAATGCAGGTCACCGATCGCGTAAAGTGCCATGCAAGCCTCCTCAAATAACGCCGAGCTTTTCTTTCAGCTGAGACACCGTAATTCCCATTGCGCAAGCAGTATATTCTGCTTCGCAAACCGGATTCCTGTCCACGATCAGTAATGCAGGTCGGCTTTCTCTGTTTTTTGTACGATAGTCCAGCAAGCCGCCATAGGCCAGCGCGGCATAGGGGCCCAGAATGTAACCGGTAGTAGCGAACACATTGGGGATCAGCGCCGACAGTCGCTCCTTGCTGATCACCGCGGCAAACATACCGCTGCGCAGCGTTTCCAGCATTCCATGTCTGGGCGCATAAATACCGCCTTCCTCACAAATGCTACAGTAGCGGCAGGTCTCATCCTGACCCAAAGCAGCGCAGATCAAGCGTTCCAGCTCTGCCGGGATGGCAATATCCGCCTCCGGGGTGGTGGTTTTCACCGCAGCCACATCCGTACGGACTTCGCCGAGATGCAGCAGTTCCCATACCGCGCCGTTTTCATTGCAACCGCAAATAATATTTGCTACAGGCAAACCCATCTGCCGGGCATACCAGACTGCCATGGCGCAGGAAAAGTCACCGGTGGGCACTGTTACATCAAAGGCACTGCCGGCTGTCACGACGCCGGAGCGAAGCATTTCTCCATAAGCGCCAACCAAAACAGCGATCCGGATAGCGATCCGCAGCCAGCTGGTCGTATATTCTCCGCAAATAACCTCACGGATCTTTTCAGAAAGGGCATTTTCCAGTCTGCAGTAACTGTTTTCTGCATTATGCCAAAGCTCCGCGGCAAAGACGCGCTGCTTAACATCTCTAACCTTCGCAGGATAGCGGCCGATGCAGAATTCCACATCCCATCCTGTTAATCTGCAGGAGAAGAACAAATTCAGAATCTTAGCAACTGTCTGGCCAAAGCTGCCGGACACCACCCCATCCAATTCTTCAGCCGTAAGCTCCGGCATACGAAACGGAAGATACAATCCACCGTCCGCACCCCGGTCACTGCGCAGAGACTTGGGTGTAGTGCTGGCATCATACTTATCACGGGTTGTTATATAGAGCATTTTCTCAGCACCCCCAAAGCATTGTCCCAATAGATCTTGTGCAGGATCTTTTCATCCACACCGCGCTCCAAAAGCCGTTGTGCCATGGCAGGATAGCTCTGAACACCGTCAAAGCCCGCAGGCAATTCATCGCAGCCGTCCAGATCGCCGCCAAGTGAAATGTGTTCACCTTCCGGATCCATTTCCAGAAAATGCAGGATATGATCACTGATCGTGTCAAGATCAGGCTTTTCGCCAACAAACGGTGCGCACTGGTTGAATCCGGCTACACCCCCAGTCTGGCAAATGGCTTTGAACATATCATCCGTCAGATTCCGGCTGTTATCGCAAACTGTGCGGCTGTTGGAATGCGTGGCCACGATCGGTTTTTCTGTTACATCCATGATGCCCCAGAACCCCTCGTCGCTGATATGGCTCACATCCACGATCATACCGACCCGCTGGGCTTCCCGGACAAATTCCTTGCCCATGTCGGTAAGCCCGCCGCCTGTTTTGTGAGAGCCGGTGAGCACATTCTTCTCGTTCCAACCAAGGCTTGTCATGCGGAAACCGACTTTGTAGAGTTCCTCCAGCAGAGCCGGATCAAAATCAAAGCCCGCAGGGCCTTCAATGGTCAGAATGCCGGATATAAGACCGTTCTCGTAATTCTTTTGGACATCATCGGCAGACATCGCCAGCCGGATCAGATCCGAATTCTGCTCGATCTGGCTGAGGATCTCCCCCATTTCCCGCTCAAAGGCAACCACAGGAGAGATCTGGTACCATTCCCGGAAGCCGGGTGTTGTGAAGCAGGCAAAGCATTGGGCATAGCCGGGCAAGGTCTTCGCCCGCTCCAGATCAATATGCGCGCTGTTTTTCCGCAGGGAAATACCGCCTTGAAACTCCTTTCCCAGGAGCGCTAAGGCAGTATCACAGTGCAGGTCAAATACGGGAAAATTCATTGGAACGCATCCTCCATATGTTCAATTACCGGAGTTTGGGTCTCCATGCCCTCCGGCGCGTATATTTCCACAACATCAAATCTTGGCTGCAGATTTGTCGGATTCCGGGATAGATAGACAGAGGCCGTGGCTCGGATCCTGTCCTGCTTGCTTCTGTTTACATACTCACGCGCGGCAGCAAAATTCGCATTTTTTCGAAGCTTAACTTCCACAAAAATCAGATTCTTCCGATCCTTCGCGATTAGGTCGATCTCACCAAACCGGCTGTGGAAGCCAACGGCAATAATCTGATAGTGCTTCTTACGCAGGTATTCCGCAGCCAGCGCTTCCCCCCAGGAACCTGTCAGCTTACTTCTCGCCATAAAACTTTTTCAAGAAGGTCATTCTGTGGATGGGGCTGTGACCGTATGTACGCAGCGCCTCATAATGCGCCTTGGTGCCATACCCTTTGTGGATCTCAAAGCCATATTGGGGATACTCGGAAGCCAGAGCTTCCATGATCTCATCTCTTGTCACCTTGGCAAGCACGGAAGCGGCAGCAATATTGGCGCTAAGGCTGTCCCCTTTTACCACAGTCCGCACCGGTAAGCCAAAATCTTTTTCCCTGTTTCCGTCGATCAAAGCAATGTCCGGCTGCACCTGCAGCTGTGCAAGCGCCCGCTCCATAGCAAGGAATGTGGCCTGCAGAATATTGATCTCGTCGATCTCTTCGTGGCTTGCAAGGCCAATACCATAGGCAATGGCCTGTTCCTTGATGACCGGAAACAGTTCTCTTCTGCGTTTATCCGTTAATTTTTTGCTGTCGTCCAGCCCAGGAATATCCAGATGCGGCGGCAAAATGACTGCCGCGGCACAGACAGGACCTGCAAGCGGACCTCTTCCCGCCTCATCAACACCGCAGACCGTAACGAAACCCTGTTTATAGAGTTCTTCCTCGATCTGCCACATATTCTTCTCGCTCATGCTTGCTCCCCCGGTTCTTCCAGTGTAAAGCGGCCTAATTTACCGCTTCGGTACTCATCGAGCAGCACCTTTGCCATTCTTTCCGTATGGATCTCCCCCCGTGCAAGCAGAAATCCCCGCTTTCTTCCTGCCATTTCCAGCAGTTCATAACCGGGTGTTCCCGCCGCAGCCTCTACTTTATAACGCTCCAAAAGCACTTGCGGATAGAATTTGTGGAGCAGCTCCATAAGCCTGCAGGCAAGCTCCTCAATATCAATCACGCCCTCTTTCACCGCACCGGTATAGGCAAGCATCATACCTACCTCGGGATCCTCGAATTTCGGCCAAAGAATACCAGGCGTATCCAAAAGCTGCAGTCCGCTGTCGACCGTTACCCATTGTTTTCCGCGGGTGACACCGGGTCGGTTCTCCGCCTTGGCGCCCTTTCTGCCGGAAATTTGATTGATCAGCGTAGATTTTCCCACATTGGGAATGCCCACAACCATAACACGCAGCGGACGGTTCATGCCTCTGGCCGCGTCACGCTCCAGCTTCTCCGCGCAGGCAGTACGGGCAGCGGGCGTAAAATCGGCAATTCCCTTTCGGGTCTTGCAGTCGGTTGCGATCACAGCCATTCCTTTGCTCCGGAAATAAGCCGCCCACCGCTTCGTAGCAGCCGGATCCGCAAGATCCATCCTGTTCAGAACAATAATACGGGGTTTACTGCCGCAAATACTATCGATATCCGGATTACGGCTGGACATAGGAATGCGTGCATCCACGATCTCACAGACCGCATCCACCTGCTTCAGATCCGCTTCGATCTGACGGCGGGTCTTGGTCATATGACCGGGATACCACTGAATATTCATCTGATCCTGCATCACGATACCACCCCGATCCTTGTGAAATCCCGGCTGTATTCGCCTTTGTTATTTCCCGGGAAAAACAGGAAGATAACCTTGCCCAGAACCTCCCGGCAATCGACCTGACCGATCTCGGGATTGCGGCTGTCCTTTGAATCGTTGCGGTTATCACCCATTACAAAAATGCAATTCTCCTGCACCTCAAGAGGAAACTTCACACCCTCCGGAACATTAGTCGGGGTAAAAACATAAGGCTCTTCCAAAGGCTGCAGATCATCACGCCGGTCGCCAACATAAACGATGCCCGCACGAAAATCAATATCCACCCACTGCCCTTCCGTGGCAATAACACGCTTGACGATGGGAGCGCCGTTTTCAAAGCTTTCTTTACTGGCTACAATAATATCCCCCTGCTTTGGCTCGCTGTAAAAGATCCTGCCGGCAAGCAGCAAATAGTCGCCATCGAGCAGCGTGCTGTTCATGGAAGTACCGGAAACAACGACCACACGAAAAAGCAGCAAAAACACTACCACGACCACTGCAAGCAAAATCACCAGATCGTGCAGATACATAAGCAGGCTTTTCTGCCACGGGATCTTTTCTTCCTTATTCTTTTTGGGCATCGATATCTCCTGTTCCGGAGCCGGTACAGCATCGGAAGCGGATTGCGCATCTTCCTGCAGATCCGATATCAAATCAAAATAATCCATATCCTTATTTTCCAAAAGGTTCACTCCCAAGCAAAACAGATCGGCAGTTGCTTGCCGTAACATAAGAATGATCATAATTACATACATTATAAACCAAAAAGGCATAAAAAAAAAGAGGGCAATCCCTCTTTTTTTCTTTTTTTGTCAGACTCTCTCCTTGACCTTGGCAGCCTTGCCGAAACGGTCACGCAGATAGTACAGCTTTGCGCGGCGAACCTTGCCCTTGCGGACAGTTTCGATCATCGCAACATTGGGGGAATGCAGGGGGAAGACCTTCTCGCAGCCGACGCCGTAGGAAATGCGGCGAACGGTGATAGCCTCGGAGATACCGCCATGCTTCTTAGCAATAACAGTGCCTTCGAACACCTGAATACGCTCACGGGAACCTTCCTTGATGCGAACATGCACACGAACGGTGTCGCCGACCTTAACCTCGGGCAGTTCTTCCTTCATGTATTTGCTGTTCAGTGCTTTTACCAGATCCATAATACTTGTCCTCCTTAGATATTAGGCGTTCTTACGGCGCTATTTTGCCCGCAGAGGACTCACCTTGATTTCAGACCGGTGTATTATAGCATGCCAAGATAGAAAAATCAAGTACTTTTTCTAAGAAAAAGAACATATTTCTCCGCGGAAGCACAAAAACAACCCACCCTTTCGGATGGGTTGTTTGCGGTATTTTTATACGCCGACCTTGTTGCGGCGAACCAGCTCTGCTTCGTCGCAGGAGTTGGCCTCGGCAGTGTAGCCAGCCAGAGGAACCAGCTTCTCGTGAATGGCATCCAGGATCCAACTTGCCTGGGGGAAGAAGAACTCGTCGAACTCGAAAGGAGGAGTGATCCAGTTTTTGGCACCCACAACAACGGGAGGTGCATCCAGATCGTCGAAGCACAGATCCGTAATGGTCTTGGCGACGTCATTCAGGAAAGAGCCTCTTGCACAGGCATCGGAAACCAACAAAACCTTACCGGTCTTGCGGACGGATTCCAGGATCTTGGTGTAATCCAGAGGTACCAGAGAGTGGATGTTGATGATATCGGCTTCCATTCCGTACTTCTCGCTGAGCTGCTTGGCAGCGTCAACAGCACGGTACAGGGCAGCGCCGATCGTCAGGATGGTGATATCCTTACCGTCGCGAACCTTGTTGGTATCGCCGATCTCGATCTCGTAACGCTCAGCAGGCACGCCGCCCTCGCGGAACTGCTCGCCCACGTCGTAAATTCTCTGGCTCTCGAAGAACACAACGGGATCGGTGCCCTTCAGAGCGGTCTCCATCAGGCCCTTGGCTTCCCACGGCGTTGCAGGGAAGCAAACCTTCAGACCGGGAATGTGTGCACACAGAGCGGTCCAGTCCTGGCTATGCTGTGCGCCGTACTTGGAACCGACGGAAACACGCAGCACCAAAGGCATCTTCAAGATGCCGGCGGACATTGCCTGCCACTTGGACATCTGGTTGAAGATCTCGTCACCGGCGCAGCCGATGAAGTCAGCGTACATCAGTTCGACCAGTGCGCGGCCGCCGGACAGGGCGTAACCGACAGCGGTACCAACGATGGCACCTTCAGCCAGAGGAGAGTTGAACAGGCGGCAGTGAGGCAGAGCGTCCATCATGCCACGGTAAACGGCAAATGCGCCACCCCAGTCACGGCAGTCCTCGCCGTAGGCGATCAGAGTGGGATCCTCATAGAAGCGATCCCAGATGACCTCAGACAGACCGTCACGCAGGTTATACAGCTTCATCTTGGAAACGGGCTTGCCGTCCGCACCGATGGGGCTGCGTTCCTTGGACTTGATCTTCTTGTAGCCTTCTGCCTCTTCCTTGGGAACGGTGACCTCGGGCTCGCGGTCATCCATCTTCTCGACCTTCTGGTTGGAGAACATCAGACGCTCGACAACAGCAGGATCCTTCTTGAAGTCGCAGTAGGGGCTGAATTCCTTGTCTGCTGCGTACTTGCAGATCATGGTCATACGCTCGGAGGTCTCCTTCAGGATCGCGTCAACCTCTTCCTGAGTCATGACACCGGCTTCGATCAGCTTGGCAGGATAAGTGACGATGGGGTCAACTTCCTTCCATGCGTCGATCTCTTCCTTGGTACGGTAAGCGTTCTGGTCGGACACGGAGTGGCCGGAGAAGCGGTAGGTCAGAGTTTCCAGCATGACGGGGCCCTGGCCGTTGCGCAGCAGCTCCAGCTTCCGCTCCATGGCATCGATAACAGCCAAAGGATTGAAGCCGTCAACAGTTTCCGCATGGAACTGTGTGGGGCTGACACCGGAAGCGATCCGGCTCATGCAGCCCTGACCCATAGTCTCGCCGCGGGTCTGGTCGCCCATACCGTAGGAGTTGTTGAAGATGTTGTACAGGATGGGCATGCCGTCATTGTGGCTTTCCCACAGAGTCTTGTACTGATCCATAGCGGAGAAGTTCAGAGCTTCCCAAACAGGACCGCGGGCCATGGAAGCATCGCCGATATTGCAGACAACGATGCCCTTCTTATTGTTAACCTTCTTATAGAGGGCTGCACCGGTGGAAATGGTGCCGGAGCCGCCAACGATGGCGTTGTTGGGGTAAATACCGAAGGGCAGGAAGAATGCGTGCATGGAGCCGCCCATACCCATATGGAAACCGGTCTCACGGGCGAAGATCTCAGCCAGTGTGCCGTACAGAATGAAGCGGATGGCCAGTTCCTTAACATCCTTGGTTTCGCCCAGCTTCTGGGTAGCGCGGAGGCACTTGCCGTCCAGGAAGTTCTCCATAACGTTCATCAGCTGCTCGTCGCTCATCTTGTTGATGGTGCTAAGGGCCTTAGCCAGAATCTCGGAGTGGGAGCGGTGAGAGCCGAAAGCAAAGTCGTTCTCATCCAACAGATAAGCCTGACCGACACAGGCAGATTCCTGACCGGTGGACAGGTGGGCGGGGCCGGGATAGGTGTGGTCGATTCCATTGTAGCCGCCCTGAGTCTTGATCAGGTTCAGCATGGTCTCGAACTCACGCAGGATGGTCATATCGCGGAAAATGCGGATCAGATCTTCCTTGGTGAACTTACCGGATTCCAGTTCTTCCTTAACCGTCTTGTTATACTGGTTTACGGGAATATCATTGAAGGTGACCTTGCCGGGTGCGCGCACTACGGCAGGATCCACAAATAAACTCTTAGGCATTTTTCTCGTCCTCCTTACTTAGCCAGCAGTGTGGTGAAGTTTTCCAGATTCTTGCCCAGTTCCTGCTGGAACTTAGCGGCAGGAGTGCCGTCGACTGCTCTGTGGTCATAGGTCAGGCTCAGACCCATAGCAGGATAGATCTGAATAGAGCCGTCAGCACCCTTGCGGACACGGTCGATGGTGCCGCAGACGCCCAGAATACCGGTCTGGGGAGGATTGATAACGGGAGTGAAGCTCTCAACACCCATATTACCCAGATTAGACACAGTGAAGCTGCCGCCGGACAGCTTGTCGGGGTTGATGCCGCCGTCACGGCACTCAGCAGCCAGTTCCTTGACAGCCTTGGAGATCTCCAGCAGGCTCATCTCGTCAGCATGGAAAATAGTGGGGACCATCAGACCTCTGGGGGTATCCACGGCAACGCCCAGATTGACATGATTGAACTTGCGGATAGAGTTGTCATCCAGCATATTGGCGTTCAGATCGGGGTGGTTCAGCAGGGTACGGGAAACAGCATACAGGATGATGTCACCGATGGTGATGCCTGCGTATTCGCCGCCGGCTGCCTTCAGCACCTTGCGGTAGTTGAGGATCGCGGTAGCGTCGAAGGAAGTATTGTGGGTCAGCTGAGCCATGGTGTGCAGGCTGGTGGACATAGACTTGGAGATGGCGCGGCGGATACCGCTGAACTTCACATCCTCGTACTCAGGACCGTCGCAGACAGCGGCAGGAGCAGCCTTTGCGGGAACGCCTTCCGCGATCAGCTTCTGGACATCACGCTCGATGATACGGCCGTTGGGACCGGTACCGGTTGCCAGAGAGGCATCAACACCGTGAGCCTTGGCAAGCTTTGCAGCTCTGGGAGATACAGGAGCGCCTTCCACAGGAGCGGCAACAGCTTCAGCAGCAGGAGCAGTTTCAACAGCTGCGGCAGCGGGAGCTTCTTCCACGACCATGGGAGCAGCACCGGGCTTCAGGCAATCAGTAGGCTCGCCCTCGGGACCGACAGCGCAGACATTCTCGAGGCAAGGAACCTCATCACCCTCTTCGAAGAAGCGGGCCAGAAGCTTGCCTTCGGCAGTGGACTCGCACTCGAAGG
>JAZNGJ010000018.1:0-11950 GCA_045576415.1 Faecousia sp.
GGCAACCTTGAAGTCCATTTCGCCGTGGAAGTCCTCAACACCCTGAATGTCGGAGAAGGTTCTCCACTCGCCGGTCTCCTGATCGGAGATCAGGCCGCAGGAAATGCCGGCTACGGGGCGCTTGATGGGCACGCCGGCATCCATCAGAGCCAGAGTAGAGCCGCAGATGGAACCCTGAGAGGTAGAGCCGTTGGAGGAAAGGACCTCGGAAACCACGCGGATGGCGTAGGGGAACTCCTCAACGGAGGGGATAACGGGCAGCAGAGCCTTCTCGGCCAGTGCACCGTGACCGATCTCGCGGCGGGAAGTGGAGCGGGCAGCTCTTGCTTCGCCGGTGGAGAATGCGGGGAAGTTGTAGTGGTGGATATAGCGCTTGGTGTCCTCGGGGTAGATGGTGTCCAGCTTCTGAGCAGCGCTGAGGGTGTTCAGTGTGCAGATGGAAAGAACCTGCGTCTGACCACGGGCGAACAAGCCGGAGCCGTGAACTCTGGGCAAAACGCCGACCTCGGCGTCCAGAGGACGGATGTCGTCCATGCCGCGGCCGTCTACACGCTTGCCGGCCAGCAGCCACTTCTTGACGACCTTCTTCTGCATTTTATACAGGCACACTTCGATGTGGGTCTCGAACTCTTCTTCGCCGTATTTCTCGACGAACTGGTTCTTGAAGTCCAGACGGGCAGCGGTCAGGCGCTCCTCGCGGACGTTCTTGTCATCGGTGTCCAGAGCGTGCTCGATCTGGGGAAGGCCATAGGCGATCAGATCATCCAGCAGCTCGTGGTTGACGGCGGCCTTCTCGAAGGTGAACTTGGGCTTGCCGATCTCAGCAACGATGGAGTTGATGAACTTGACCACTTCCATGTTGGTCTCGTGGGCAACGCGGATGCACTCGTAAACGATGTTTTCGGGAGCTTCGTTGGCTTCGGTCTCGATCATGACCACCTTCTCGAAGGTGGAGCTGATGCAGACAAAGCACTCGCAGGCCTCACGCTCAGCGGCGCTGGGGTTGACGATATATTCGCCGTTCAGGTAAGCCACGTTGGTGGTGGCCACGGGGCCGTTCCAAGGCACGTCGGAAGTTGCGATGGCGATGGAAGCGCCCAGAGAAGCAACGATCTCAACGGGGTTATCATCATCGGTAGCCAGCACGGTGCAGGTAACGACGGTGTCGTTGCGCAGCTCCTCGTCGAAGAGGGGACGCATGGGGCGGTCGATGATACGGCTGTTCAGAATGCCGCGCTCGGAGGGCTTGCCCTCCCGGCGGTTGAAGGAGCCGGGGATCCGGCCCACGGAATACATTCTCTCCTCAAACTCGATGGTCAGGGGGAAGTAGTCGATGCCGGCCTTGGGGATGGGGTTGCAGGTGCAGGTGGTCAGAACCACGGTGTCGCCGTAGCGGCAGATGCACTCGGCGTTGGCAAGCTCAGCAACCTTACCGGTCTCTACGGTAAAGGTGCGGCCGCCGATCTCAGTCTCGTAGACATGATGATTGGGATACTGCTTGCGAGTAATCATTAGATAAACCTCCTATGATTTTTTCTGTTTCGGGAGGTTTAGCACTTGATACAATTGCCGAAACTCGGCAGCTCTATCAACTGCTAAAACAGCTCCCGATGACTTCTCGTGAAAAAGGGCGACGGTATCCGTCGCCCTTCCACATTCTTACTTACGGATACCCAGCTTGGCGATCAGAGCACGGTAACGGTTGATGTCCTTCTTAGCCAGATAATCCAGCATGCTGCGGCGCTTACCAACCATCATCAGCAGACCACGACGGGAGTGGTTGTCATGCTTGTGAGTACGCAGGTGATCGGTCAGCTCGTTGATGCGGGCAGTCAGGATCGCGATCTGGACCTCGGGAGAACCGGTATCGCCCTCGTGAATAGCGTTGTCCAGGATGACCTGAGTCTTCTTTTCCTTCTGAATCATTGTGTTTTCCACCTTTCAATAAATTCCCCGTCTGCCAAGTAAGGGTCGGTGAAAGGATCCCGTAACTGAGCAGAGGGCATAGTAGTAACATCTGGCCATAGCCAGCCCGGTTATCATATCATGAGTTTTCCCAAAAGTAAAGAAAAATTTTCACATTTTTCCAAAGAAATTTCGGGTTTCTTCCCCGTTTTTCCGGATTTCCGCCTGCAAAGCGGCAAGGTCGGGGAATTTTTGTTCCGGACGGAGGAACTTGTAAAATTCCAGCGTCAGCGTTTTGCCGTAGAGGTCGCCGTCAAAGTCCAATATCCAGGGCTCTACGGTGATGTGATGGCCTTCCACAGTGGGGCGGGTGCCGATGTTGGTCACGGCGGGGTGCTTTTTGCCGTCGATGACCGCAAGGCAGGCATACACGCCCAGCCGGGGGATCAGCAACCCCTCGGGGAGATTGAGATTGGCGGTGGGGATGCCGATGGTGCGGCCCAGCTTCCGGCCGGAGATCACGGTGCCGGTGAGGATATGGGGATGCCCCAGAAACCGGACAGCCGTTTCCATCTGTCCCTGCTCCAGCAGTGTGCGGATGTGGGTGGAAGAAACCCGGATCCCGTCCACGGTCTGCTCCGGAACCACGGTGCAGTGGATCCCTTCCTTTTCGCAGGCAGCGCGGAGAAGCTCTGCATTACCCTCGCCCCGGTGACCAAAACGGAAATCACTGCCGCAGACGATGCCGGCGGCATGATAGGTTTCCACCATCAGCCGGAAGAATACCTGCCAGGGCATTTCCATCATGGCTTTGTCAAAGGGCAGGGCGATGACGGTTTCCATGCGGAAATCTTGCAGCAAAAGTGCCCGGTCAGCGGGGGAGTTGATCAGCCCAGGCGTTTTTCCCAGCAACAGGGTATCCGGGTGGGCATCAAAAGTGATAACACCCGCTGCGCAGGCTTCCTGCCGGGCAAGTGCCCTGCAGGCGGATAAAAGCGCTTGATGCCCCAGATGCACCCCGTCAAAAAACCCAAGGGCGTAAACACTTTTTCTTTGCGCAGGAGCATTCAAGGCCCCCTCTGACGAGGGGGCTGTCAGCGAAGCTGACTGGGGGAGAGATTTTTGTACGATTTGGTCGATGTATTCACATACCCCGCGAAAATTGTTGTCGACTTCTAGATTGCATATCCGAAAAACCCGCAAGCCAAGTTTGCCAAGAGAATCTGTTCGCACGGCATCTTCCTGTAATTGCGGTGTTTCGTAGTGCCCTCCGCCGTCCAGCTCAATGACGAGTTGTGCTTTTGCGCAATAGAAATCCGCAATATAGTCACCGAGTGCCTTTTGTCGCTGAAAGCGAATCGGATAAAAACGAAGATACTCGTACCAAAGCTTACGCTCCCAAGGAGTCATGTTTTTTCGCAGCTCCTTTGCCAGAGGGATATTTGCTTTCTTGTAGGTTTTCATATCTCTCCCTCCGCCCCTTCGGGGCACCTCCCTCGTCAGAGGGAGGCTTTATACTTCAAAAAAGCTCTTAATAGTTGACATAACGCCGGAAGCTACCTTGCTCAATGCCAGAAATTCGCCGGATTGGCTGTAGACCCGGTATGTACTGTCGGCGATTCCGAGGGTGAAGGAATTGCCGTTGCGGCAGCGCTGTTCCTGCTTTTCCGTCAAGGTCACAGCAGGATAATTGCGGAACATACTGTCCACGCTTCGCAGATATTGCTCCGGAGTTTTGCTTTCCAGCAAAGTTTCCAGCGGAACGGCTTCGGAAATGGTATATTCCCCTGCCTGCACCCGCCGCAGCTGCGCCATACAGCCGCCGCAGCCGAGAGCCTGTCCGATATCCTTGCACAGGGTGCGGATATAAGTGCCTTTGGAGCATCTTACCCGCAGACGGGCTGTGTTGCCGCCGAACTCCAGCAGCTCCAGCTCGTGAATGGTGATGGGGCGGGGGTGCCGCTCCACTTCCTTGCCGGCCCGGGCCAGCTCGTAAAGCTTTTTGCCGTTGACCTTCAGCGCCGAATACATGGGCGGGATCTGCATGATTTCCCCGCGAAAACGGGGCAGTACCGCCAAAACATCGGCTTCCGTCACGGAGACATCCCTTTCTTCCAGCACCGTGCCGGTAGTGTCCTCTGTGTCGGTGGTGATGCCAAGCTGCAAAACTGTCTCATAGGTTTTTTCCGCGTGCTCAAAGAATTCCACGCCCCGGGTGGCCCGGTCCACAAAAACCGGCAGCACGCCGGTGGCCATGGGGTCCAGAGTGCCGCCGTGGCCAATGCGCCTGGTGTTGAATACCCGCCGCAGACGGGCGGTCACATCTTGACTGGTCCAGCCGGCGGGTTTGTCTATAATTACGATTCCGTTCATTGGTACAGCTCCAGCATAGCGTTTTCGATGATGGCGGCAGCCTGCTCGAGGGGCATTCGCATGCTCACGCCGGCAGCGCCCTTGTGTCCGCCGCCGCCGAACATGGCGCAGACGGCGGATGCGTCATAGCCCGGCACAGCCCGGACGGAGACTTTGATGCCGCCGTCAGCACTCTGGCGCAGAGTGGCGGACATGCACACGCCCTCGATAGACCGGGGGAAACCGGAAATATTGTCCATATCATCCTCCGTGACCCCCAATTCCTGCTCAACGGACAGGGGAATGGCGCATACCGCCAGCTTGCCGCCGGCAAAAAAGCGGGTATTTTCCGCGATCCAGCCTTGGATGCGCAGTTTCGGAAGAGAATTGGTGTCAAACAGCAGCTGATTCACATGGTGCAAATCCGCGCCGATGTCATGGCAGGCGGCAGCCACCCGCAAGGTGTGGGCAGTGGTGTTGGGGTAACGGAAACAGCCGGTATCGGTGGAAACGGCGGTGTAGAGGGGGATCGCCATGGTCTTATCCAATGTTACACCCATTTCCATAAGAACATCGTAAACAAGCTCGCCGCAGGCACCGGCGGTGTGATCCACCAGCTCTTCCGGTGTAAAGGATGTGGCGGAAAAGTGGTGGTCGATCCGCAAAGCGATGCGCTCCAAAAGCGGCTTCGCGTTTTGGGGCAGCAAAGCGGCAGAAGCGATGTCCACGGAGACGATGGTATCCCCGTTATCTGCGGCAGCCTTGGTCAGCCCTTGGTGCAAAGGCTTGTACTTTTCCGTAATTTCGGGGTTTTCCAGAATATGAGCAGTCTTTCCCAGCTGCCGCAGACCGAGGCACAGCGCAGCGGAAGAGCCGATGGTATCTCCGTCGGGCCGCAGATGGGTCAGAATGCAGAAGTGATCATGGCGCAGCAGCCACTGGGCGCAATCAGGTCTCGTCATCATGGCTTCCCGTGTCCAGAGAGTTGATCAGCTCCAGCATTCTGGCGCCGTAGGTGATGCTGTCGTCCAGCGCCCAGACGATCTCGGGCACGCAGCGCAGCCGCACATCACTGCCCAGCTGACGGCGCAGGAAACCGGCGGCGGATTTGAGGCCCTTCATGGCGTCTGCAGCCTTGTCCTCCTGCAGAATGCTGACGAATACCTTGGTATAGCGCAGGTCGGGGGTGGTCTCCACCCGGGTAATGGAGATCAGAGCGTCCGCCACCCGGGGATCTTTGACGGAGCGCAGGGCGGATGCCAGAGATTTCTGGATCTCCTCATTGATTCGGTTGATTCGATTGGATGCCATTTTTTCTCCTTTCAGTCGAAAGAGTGGAGATTGGAGAGTTGACAGTGGAGATTCCTATCTTCACTCTTCAATCTTAACTCTTCACTCTGAAGCATTTTGTATCGCCGCACAAGCGGCGCGGCAAAATGCTTAGCGTTTAACTTCCTGCATGGCGAAGCATTCGAAAATGTCGCCTTCCTTAATGTCGTTGTACTTGGCGACGCTCATGCCGCATTCGTAGCCGGCAGTGACTTCCTTGACAGCGTCCTTGAAGCGCTGCAGGGAGCCGATCTCGCCCTCGTGGATGACGATATTGTCACGCAATACGCGAACCTGGGCATCTCTGGTGACCTTGCCGTCCTTGACCATGCAGCCGGCGATGGTGCCGATGGCGGATACCTTGTAGGTCATGCGCACTTCCGCGTGGCCGATGACAACTTCCTCAAACTTGGGCGCCAGCATGCCCTTCATGGCAGCCTCGATCTCATCGATGGCATCGTAAATGACCCGGTAGAACCGCATATCCACACCGGCTCTCTGGCCATTGGCCTGTGCGGCGGCATCGGGACGGACATTGAAGCCGACGATAATGGCACCGGAGGTGGAAGCCAGCAGCACATCGGATTCGTTGATGGCGCCGACACCTGCGTGGATGACCTTGACCCGGACCTCCTCGTTGGAGATCTTCTCCAGCGATGCCTTCACGGCTTCGGCAGAGCCCTGAACGTCAGCCTTGACGATCAGATTCAGGGTCTTCATTTCGCCTTCCTGCATGCGGGCAAAGAGATTGTCCAGCGTGACCTTGTTCATGGCGTTGGCAGCGGCATCCTTCTGGGCCTGCTTACGCTGCTCCACCAGTTCGCGGGCCATGCGCTCATCGGTAACGGCGTTGAATTCGTCGCCGGGAGCGGGAACTTCGGCAAGGCCGGTGATCTCCACGGGCACGGAGGGACCTGCGGTCTTAACGGTACGGCCCTTGTCGTTGGTCATAACACGGACACGGCCCACGGCGGTGCCGGCGATGATGATGTCGCCCTGATTCAGCGTACCGTTCTGCACCAAAAGGGTTGCGATGGGGCCTCTGGTCTTGTCCAGTCTGGCTTCGATAACGGTGCCCTTGGCACGGCGGTTGGGGTTGGCCTTCAGCTCCTGCACCTCGGCGGTGAGGATGACCATTTCCAGCAGCTCGTCAAGTCCCATGCCGGTCTTGGCGGAGATGGGCACGATGATGGTATCGCCGCCCCACTCTTCGGGGATCAGGTCGTACTTGGTCAGCTGCTCCTTGATCTTATCGGGGTTGGCGGTGGGCTTATCCATCTTGTTGATGGCAACGATGATGGGCACCTCTGCCGCCTTGGCGTGGTTGATGGATTCGATGGTCTGGGGCATGATGCCGTCGTCTGCGGCAACCACCAGAATAGCGATGTCGGTGCTCTTGGCGCCGCGGGCACGCATGGAAGTAAAGGCGGCGTGGCCGGGGGTATCCAGGAAGGTCACCATATTTCCGTTTACATCGACAGTATATGCGCCGATGTGCTGGGTAATACCACCGGCTTCGCCTGCGGTAACGCTGGTCTTGCGGATGGCATCCAGGGTGGAAGTCTTACCGTGGTCAACGTGACCCATGACGACGACGACGGGAGCGCGGGTCTGCAGCTCTTCGGCGGTGTCCACATGGTCATCAATGATCCGCTCCTCGATGGTGACGGTAATTTCCTTTTCCACCTTGCAGCCCAGCTCGGTGGCTACGAATTCGGCGGTATCAAAGTCGATGGTCTGGTTCATGGCGGCCATAACGCCGTTCTTCATCAGGCACTTGATGACTTCCGCGGCAGTTTTCTTCATCCGGGAAGCCAGCTCGCCCACGGTGATCTCGTCGGGAATTTTAACAGTGACGGGTGCCTTGCGGGCAACCTCCATCTGGAGCCTGCGCAGCTTCTCCTGCTCCTCGTTGCGGGCCTTGTTGCCCTTCTTATTGTTCTGCTGTTGCTTCTGCTGCTGCTTGCCTTTGCCGCCGCCGATGCGCTGCTTGCCGCCCTGATAATTCTGCACCTTTTCGGAAACCAGGTTATCCACATCGGCAAACCGGTTGGCATTGACCTGCACGGCAGAAGTATCCACAACGCGGCGCTCCCGCTTGCGTTCCGGCTCCTTGGGCTTTTCGGGCTTAGGCTGCTGGGGCTTAGGTGCCTCCTGCTTGGGAGCGGCTTTGGGTGCCTCCTGCTTGGGAGCGGCCTTAGGCTGTTCTGCCTTGGGAGCTTCCTTCACGGGCTCGGCCTTGGGCTGCTCCTTGGGTTTCACGGCAAACACCTGCTCCAGGGATGTGATCTGATTGTGCTGGGTCATATAATCAAAGATCACATTCAGCTCGTCAGCAGTCATGACCTGTGTGTTGGACTTGGGTTTTTCAAAAAACTTGGAGATGATCTCCGCAATTTCCTTGGGAGCTACGCCGAAATCCGCGGCGACCTCCTTCAAACGATACTTCACTAAACTCATATATGCACCTCCAAAATGGACTACTTACTTCTTAACCTTGCCCTTGCGCAGATTGCGCTGGTGGGCCTTGGCTTCCTTCTGCCGCTGCTGCAGCTTGCTTACCTTGTCCTGCAGCACTTCCAGCGCGGCCTTGTGCTTTTCCGGCTGGTTCAGCGACTGCACCAGCGCCAGCGCCAGACCGGCGTCGGTGATGGCGGCAATGGCAAGGCTTGTGCGGCCGATAGCCATGCCCATCTCGTCTTTGCTGCACTGCAGGCGGATACACTGCTGATTGGTACCTGCGGCGAAGGACTTGGCTCTGCGCCAGGTATGGTCGGAAGCGTCACCGGCAACGAGGATCAGGTGGGCATGCAGCGCTCTTGCCGCCGCGCCAACGGGTTCTTCGCCCAGCTCTGCTTTTCCGGCCTTGCGGGCAAGGGACAGATAATTCAGGGCTTTATCCACGGCTCTGCGCCTCCATTTCCCGCACCATCCGGTCGTAAACATCCTGCGGGATCTCGGTTTCCAGGCAGCGCTCCAAAGCTTTGCTTTTCTGAGCCTTTTTCAGGCACTCCGGATCCGGGCAGACGTAGGCGCCCCGGCCGTTGAGCTTGCCGCTGAAGTCCAGCGACACCACACCGTCGGTGCCCCGGACGACCCGAAGCATGGCTTTTTTATCTTTGCGTTCCCGGCAGCCCATACACTGCCGCTGGGGAATTTTCTTTTGCATAAGGACTACCTCCTCTTTAAGAGTGGAGATTTTAGAGAGGAGAGTGAAGATATATCTCCAATCTCAACTCTTCACGCTTCAATCTCAGCCTGACTTGCAGGCTTGATATCGATCTTATAGCCGGTGAGCCGGGCAGCCAGACGGGCATTCTGGCCTTCCTTGCCGATGGCGAGGCTCAGCTGGTCATCGGGAACGATAACGCGGCAGGCCTTCTGGCCGGGGACGGGAGTGACGGAAACTACATCGGCGGGGCTGAGAGCTGCCTTGACATATTCGCAGGGATCCTCAGACCAGACCACGATGTCGATCTTCTCGCCGCAGAGCTCTTCCACAACGGCACCAACACGGCCGCCCCGGGGGCCAACGCAGGCACCAACGGGATCGATGCCCTCCATGGTGGCGCGGACGGCCATCTTGGAACGGCTGCCGGCTTCCCGGGCAATGTTGCGGATCTCCACCTGACCCTCGGCGATTTCGGGAGTCTCCAGCTCAAACAGCCGGCGAACCATATTGGGATGGGTACGGGAGACATAAACATTGGTGGAGCGGGCACCCTGACGGGCTTCCAGTACGTAAACGCGGATCTTGTCGCCCTCGCGGTAGCTTTCGCCGGGGATCTGCTCGCTGGTGCGCAGCACGGCGTTGTGCTGCTCGTTGCCCTGACCCACAGTGACCAGAATATCGCCGCTGGGATCCTTCTTGGCGATGGTGCCGGTGAGCAGCTCCTGGGTCTTGGAGGAGTAGCTTTCGTAAACCACACCACGCTCTGCTTCACGGATGCCCTGGATCAGAACCTGCTTAAAGGTCTGGGCAGCGATGCGGCTGAACTTCTCCACCTCTACGGGGATGGATACGGTCTCGCCAACGCGGGCATCGGGATTGATATTCCGGGCGGCGTCAATGTGGATCTCCAGCGCGGTATCTTCCACTTCCTCCACCACGGTCTTGACCACATGCACGCTGAGGCCGGACTCCTGGAAGTCTACCACCACATTGTCGGCAGGCACATCCCGGCGGTCCTCACGGTCTTTGCGGTAGGCATTGGCCATGCCCTGCTTCATTCTCTCTACCATGTATTCAACGGAAATGCCCTTGGTCTTTTCCAGATCCCGCAGCGCGGCAAACACTTCGGCACAGTCGATCTTATGAGCCTCGGGCTTTTTTGCATTTTTTCTAGCCATTTTTCTTTCTCCTTTTAAAATTCTACGCGAAGCCGCACCAGAGCGACCTCAGATTTTTGGAATGTGATGGTTTCCTTGCCGGCTTCCACGGTGATCTTACCGTCTTCATAGCCGCGCAGGATCCCGGGGATCTCCTTCAGGCCGTTGCGGGGGCGGTAAAGCTTGACCATGATGGGGCTGCCCATGAACCGCTCAAAATCGGAGGGCCGTTTCAGCGCCCGCTCCAGACCGGCGGAGCATACCTCAAAGTGATAGGATTCCGCGATGGGGTCTTTTTCATCCAGCACCGGATCTACGGCACGGGAGATGGCCTCGCAGTCATTGATATCCACGCCGCCTTCTTTTTCAATGTAGAGCCGCAGGAACCGCTCGGAGCCTTCCCGCACATACTCCACATCCCAAAGGCTGCAGCCGTGGGCTTCTACGATGGGCTTTGCAAATTCGGAAACGATGTCTGTTACCTTCATGTTTACTCCTTTGTCATTCAAAAAGAGAGAGGGGCGCGCCCCTCTCTCCTAAAGTCAAACATCTTACACTGGGATTATAACACCCTTTTTCCCGGATTGCAACCCCTTTTTCCACCTTTTCTTCGGCATTTTTCGTAAAAAGGCAGGTTTACAGACCTCCGTGAAGGTATTTCCGGTCCCAATCGTCATCGAAAAGGTTGCTGCCGGCTACCATGGGGCAGCCCTGGGTCAGATCGTCTGCCAGCTCCAGAAGAAGCTCCGTCGGCTCCAGGGATTCGAGGTAGAATTCCGGCAGGGCTTCCTCACCCATCCGGGCGCCCAGGATGGCACCGGTAATGGCTCCCACGGCGGCGCTGCGGCCGGAGTGGTTCACGGCGGTGATCATGGCCGCGTCGAAATCCCCCCGGCAGGTGATGCAGGCATACAGCACACCGGCAAGCACCTCCGGCGCGGTGCGGCAGCCCAGCCGCTCCATAGCTTCCATCTGGGAAATACCGTCGGATTCTGCCATGGTAATGGCCATCTGCGCCAGCTCCCAGAGCTTGGTGGTTTGGGCATATTCCCGGCCAAATTGATGCTGAATGGCGTTCAGGGTCTCCTTTGCCAGAGCCTCCGGCTCCAACGCGTCTTCGGAAATGACCCGGCTCATGGCATAGGTAAGGGCGGCAGCGCTTAAGAAGGCATCGGGATCTCCGTGGGTCAGGGCTACGGCTTCCGCGCCAAGGCGGACGGTCTCCTCCGGCAGCAGACCCAGATCCTGGGCCAGCAGTGCAATGGGTATGGCTTCGGTCAGCGCTGCCGGATGGTCGGAGCGGTTGACAGGCTCTTCCATGGTACCCAGCGGCTCCCGGCTCAAGGTGCTGAGCATCCAGGTGTCCATGCACCGGCGGCGCTTCAGCTCGGCAGCGGTGGAAAGCCAGCAGTGGTTCTTCTCCTGCTCGCAGTAGTGCTGGCTGCGGGACCATTCCCGGATGGCCAGCGCGATGTAGCGCACCGGCGGTGCCATAACGCCCCGGAGCCTGCCTCTGGTGATACCGAGCAAGAGACCGTTGGCGGCAAAGGCGGCCAGCTGGGTATAGGAGGTCACATCGGCGTAGCCGTTGACAAGGTCATAGCCCAAAAGACCGTTGGGGCCGTAATCCGCGCAGATCTCGTCAAGCGTCTTGCTGTCCACGGTGTAACCCATGGCATCACCCACGGCAAGCCCCAGCAGGCAACCCCGGAAAATATTCTGTTTTTCACCCATAACTGTCCCTCCTTTGCCATTTTATAGTGGTATTATACCGACAGATACGGAAAAAGGCAAGAAAAATATATCATACGGAGTCATAGCGTAAATGATCGTTTCGCTTAGTAAGCGGCGCACCGAAAAAGAAGCATGTCATTGCGAGGGCAGCTGTGCTGCGCGTGGCAATCTCCCGGTACCATCTATAGAAATGCTAAGCAGGATCGGAGATTGTACCAGGAGATTCCCACGGCCCCTTTGGGGCCTCGGAATGACATGGTAGTTGGAAGATGGTCGCACCGGTTGTTCTGCTACCGCTAAA
>JAZNGJ010000019.1:0-16789 GCA_045576415.1 Faecousia sp.
ATTACCGATCCCGCAACCAAGTTCAGCTTCAATCCCGCTGAGTTCGTACCCTTCAAGGACCGTGAGGTCTGCGAGCGTGTGCGCAAGATGAGCGGCGTAGAGCTGGAGCAGAGAGAGCCCTGGTGGCATCCGGAGTTCAATGTCAAGGTCATGATGAACCCCCATCCCGTGCTCATCGCCACTCTGTTCTCCCGTCTGAAGGCCGCTTCTGAGGAAGGCCGTACCTTCACCATGATCCTGGGCAACCCCGAGCCCGATACCTACATTCCTTTGGCTCAGCTGATCAACTACTTCCAGGTCGACTGCTCCAAGGTACATATCTTCGCCGAGGACGAGTGGGCAGACGATCAGGGCAACATCGCTCCCGAGACCTATGAGGCCGGTTTCGTTCACTCCATGATCAAGTATTTCGTCATGCAGATCGATCCCAAGCTGAGAATGCCCATGGCCAATGTCCATTACCCCACCAACAAGAATATCAATGATTACTCCAACATCATCAATGATATTTCCGGCGGCGGCGCGGACATCATTTCCACCAGCCCCGGCTGGACCGGTCACGTTGCATTCGTCGATCCCATTCCCGAGTTTGTGGGCAGCGGCGACATTGAAGAGTGGCTGAATCAGCCCGCAAAGCTGGTCACTCTGCATCCGATGGCCATTCTGCAGAACTCTCTGAACGGCACCTTCGGCCAGTCCGGTGACATTGCCAATGTGCCTCCCAAGGCTGCAACCATCGGCCCCATCGACGTGATGCGCGCCAAGGAGCGTATCGAGGTCCATGCACTGGCAACCTGCGGTACATTCTCCAGCTGGCAGAGAATGACCTCTCGTCTGGTGACCCACGGCCCCGTCACTCCTTATGTTCCCTCTTCCATGCTGCAGACCAAGAAGACTCAGGTCTACATCAGCGAAGAGCTGGCAGCTCCCTTCGAGTGCTGGGAGAAGGTTGGTTACTAATTCAATCAGAAAACCCGACCGTGTTGCGGTCGGGTTTTTGTGTGACTCAAGTTATCCGAAACGGATCATGCCAAATTCAGCAGGGGTATGGAAAACGCTGCTGCCTTCTCTGGTGATGGGATTCCATGCAATGTAGTGGGGTTCCGATGTCATATCGGCACACTTGTAGAAGTTTGCCCGCATGGTTTTACCGGGGACAGCTTCAAAAGTGGGGAAGAACCGCCGGACGAAAGAATAAGGAACACGGTAGAAGATCTCCCACCCGTCGCTTGTGCGGTTTACAACAGGCTGGAAGGTAAACCGGGTGCCGTTATTGGGTTCTTCCTCGGGGATCAGACGGGTCAGATCCTCTACATTGGTTCCAATGCCTAAATATAGGCAGGCATTGGGATTGAACTCCAGATTGAAGTAACGCGTATCGCCTTCCATGGGACAGAAGAAAAATTCCAGACAGCTGTCGCAGCAGGGCGAACCGATAGGACCCTCTTCTACAGCCCGGATCTCGGATTCCACGGCAGTCAGGTGCAGGTACAGAGCATTTTCGTCGTAGCATATTTGTGCGGCAGCCTGAACATCTGTCTTTTCGGTCTTGATCAGTGTGTCGATAGAGATGACAGGGATCGCAGACCAATTGATCGTTCCGGATACAGGGGTGATAATAGCTTCTTTCATATCAATTTTCCTTTCAAATGAGAATTAGGGGGCGGTGATTTGCGGTAGCTGATATACCCAGCTGAAGTCTTCCTTTTTCAGATACCCGGCAAACAGCTCGGATATGGCGCCCAGCGGAAGCTGCTCCTGCAAATTGGGGGATACGACGATGCGATCCTCACTGACCCGGGATTTCGGGCAGACATTTTCGTTGATGGCAGTTTTCAGCTCTGTCAGGAAGTAATCGCCGAGAGAGAGCATATGCCCGTACAGAACGATCATGCTGGGATTCAGCAGCATAACGGCGTTTGCAATGGCGATGCCAAGATGCCCGGCAGCTTGCTTGATATAATGGCGGCACAGCAGATCTCCGGCTTCGGATGCATCGCAGACATCTTTAACAGTCAGATGTGCAGGGTCTGCTCTGTTCCGGAGAAGGGAATATGTTCTGCCGTCCAATGCGTCAGAGATCTTGCGGAGCAAAACGGGAAGGGCGTAGGAATGCTCCACACACCCCGGTTTTCCGCAATAGCACAAATCGCTGCCGGACTCGGCTCTGTCTATGACGATGTGACCGAGTTCACCGGCGTAGGCATTTATGCCGACAACGGGTCTGCCGTTGCAGCAAATAGAGCAGCCGATACCGTTGGACAGCTCTACACAAATGAAGTCCTGTACGCCTTTGGCAGAACCGAAGTTTTGCTCCACAAGGGTGGCAAGGACGATATCGTGAAACATTTCAATGGGGATCGTAAATCTTTCGCGAAGAAAGGGGAGCAGCGCGTTCTGGATCCAGTCACGCATTTGACGAAAAGTGGGAGACATGGGAACAATGGGATGACCGGCAGGGTCGTTACTGGGTGTGCAGATGCCCGCGCCAATTATGCAGCGGTCGCTGCAGGCATCCAAAGCACCTTCTATCAAGCTGCACACATGGGCGCAGATGCCGGAACGAGTGGTGTCTTCGGAGAAATTGGCAACACTTTTCCTGATTACAGTTCCGTCAAACTGAGCGGTGATGCAAGTGACCTCTGTTGCAGAAAAAGAAATGCTGATGGCGCACAGATACTCTGAGTTCAGCTTCAGAAGTGTCCGCTTTCTGCCGTGACCGGCAGAGTAAGAACCGGTTTCCGCCAAAATATTCTCTGCGATCAGCTGCTTGGTGAGGGTGCTGATGGTGGCAAGCTGATAACCGGTCAGCTCAGAAAGATCCGTCCGGCTGACAGCGCCGAGGTGATTGACGATGTTCATGATGAGATAGCGTTTGTGATCGTTGTAGCTGTTGATCATAGTAATCATTCCTGTAATTAATTTTGTAATTTAAATTATACCATAGTAAATGAGTCGGGTCAACGGCTTTTATTTAACGTTCACAAACTAATGGCGTTGTGTTTTCCCCCTGTTCAAAATGGGGAAGTGCCGGGATCCGTATACGCAGGGCCATTAATTTGCATTTATAAATTTGTTTTGGGTTGTTGACAATTATAGAATGGGTGTTATAATTGCTTTAACAACGTTGATTAAGAAATGCTCAAGTTTTCTGTGCGTGTCTTAGGTTAATTGTTTACGAAAATTAACAAATAGGAGGACCTGAACACTTTATGCTTGCGATTGTCAATGCGGAGCTTGTTATGAGGGATCATTTGATTCCGGACGGTTACATACTGATCGAGAATGGCCTTATCAAAGACTATGGCGAAATGTTCAAAGCCGGCAGCTTTGAGGGCTATGACATCATCGACGCTAAGGGTGCCTATGTTGGCCCCGGTCTTGTAGACATCCATTGCCACGCGGCAGATGACCGGAAGTTCAGCGAAGATCCCATCCATGCAGCCCAGTTTATGCTGAAGCATGGTACGACCACCATTCTGCCGACCCTTTCCTATAGCATGAGTAGGGAAGCGATTCTGGACGGCATCGACAAGGTTCACGAGGCTATGAAGCAGCCGGAGGGTGCCAGCATTGGCGGTTTTTATCTCGAAGGCCCCTATCTGAACCCCAAATACGGCTCTAACCGCTATAATATCTCTTTCCAGGGCGATGCCAGGCCGGAAGAATACGAGGAGATCATCCGCCGTGTGGGCAAGGATGTAAAGGTCTGGGCTGTTGCACCGGAGCGGGGCGGCATCGAGCAGTTTATGAAGGACTGCAAGAAAGCCAACCCCGATGTAGTGTTTGCTGTTGCTCATAGCGAGGCCACACCGCAGCAGATCGAGGATCTGATGCCTTATGGCCTGTGTATCGGCACCCATCATACCAATGCAACCGGTACGATCGTTCATTATCCCGAGTGCCGGGGCGTCTGCGTGGATGAAGCGGTTAATTACAATCGGGAGATCTACGCAGAGGTCATCAGCGACCGCCGTGGCATCCATGTGGATCCCTATATGCAGCGGCTGATCCGCCGGATCAAGGGAGATGAGCGGATCATTCTGATCACGGACTGTACCTGCTACGAGGCGCCCAAGCCGGACCATGGCTACGAGGGCGTGGACGATATCAACTTCGATATGGAAGGGGAGATCGGCGGATCCCGTGTAACGCTGAACGGTGCCTGCCGGAATATGATGATCCATACCGGCGCGTCCATTGTCAATGTTTTCAACTACGCATCCAGAACACCTGCGCGAGTCACCGGATTCAAGGACCGGGGCGAGATCAAGCGGGGGCTGCGGGCGGACCTGATCCTAGTTGACGGCAAGATGAATGTTAAGACCGTTATCCTGCAGGGTAAGGTCGTTGTGGAAAATGAATGAGCGTGTCCCCGGCATAGCCGGTACACATATGATAGGAGGATTATAATATGGCACTGACTTACAAACCTAAGCTTTCGGAACTGACACTGAGAGAAAAGATCGGACAAACCTGTCAGATGCAGACAGCTTACCTGATGAACATGGAGAATCTGGAGGAGTATCTGGCAGAGAATCCCATCGGCAATGTCTGGCACACCTGCAATACGGCTATGACCACCGTCAATCTTGCGGACATCGAGATCGATAAGCCGGCAGACAGCACCTTCTACCGCAAGTGGACTCAGAGAATGACCAAGGCGCTGCGGATCCCGCCGCTGTTTACGCTGGATGGCCCCGGCAGAGCCCATGCCACCGATATGGAAAGTCTGATCGGCGCACCCTTGCTGGGTGCGGCAGACAGCGAGGAATTTGCCGAGGAATACGGCAAGTATCTGGCGCTGAATTGCAAGGCACTGGGCGCCAACAGCACATGGTCTCCTGTTGTCGATATTCCTTGCCGTTTTGCGGTATCCGGCATTATGAGAGCTTCCTCCGATAAGCCGGAGCATCTGGTCCCTATTTCTTTGGCTATGGTCAAGGGCGGTCAGGAGAACGGCATCGCCATGTGTGCCAAGCACTTCCCCGGAAAGGACAAGATCGAGTACCGTGACTCTCATTTTGTATGCCCGAAGATCGGCTCTACCAAGGAAGAATGGTGGGCAGAGCAGGGTAAGGTATTCCAGGATATGATCGATGGCGGTGTCTGGTCCATCATGCCCGGACATCAGGGCTTCCCGGCGATTGATGACCGGAAGATCGGCAATTATTATATGCCCACGACCCTTTCCGACAAGATCCTGACTGGCCTTTTGAAGGAAGAAATGCACTTTGACGGCGTGGTGGTCACTGATGCCATCGAAATGGCAGCGCTGAAGACTGCTTACCCCGATAAGGAAGAGTTGTTTGTTGCTCTGCTGAATGCAGGTAATGACATTATCCTCAATGTAAAGCGACTGGACTACATCGACATTATCGAAAAGGCGGTCAAGGACGGACGCATCTCTATGGAGCGTATCGACGATGCTGCCCGCAGAGTTGTGGATATGAAGGCTAAGATGGGCCTGTTTGATGACCCTGCCGAAGTGGTCATGACCGAGGAGCTCCGTCAGGAGATCCGTGACTTCAATCAAAAGGTTGCAGAAAAAGCTCTGGTCTTACAGTGCGATACCAACAAGCAGCTTCCGCTGGATCCTGCTAAGGTCAAGAACGTTGCGATCATCTGCTCTACTCACCACGCACCCTTCTTTGACTGGCTGCAGGCTATGAAGGAAGCGTTTGAGCGCCGGGGCATCCATGTCCATCTGCAAAGAAGACTGGAAAGCTATCCGGAGATTGAAAAAATTGCGGAAGAGAACGATCTGATCCTATTCGCTTCCTATACGGCACCTCATGCGCCCATGGGCGGTTTGGGTCTGTATGCTGAGGAATGCGCCACTTACTTCTTTGCGCTCCATGCCGGCAAGGAAAAGTCCGTTGGTGTGTCCTTCGGTTCTCCCTACATTTATTACGATTACTGCAACAATTTCCCCACCTACATCCATGCGTTCAGTCCGACTGCCCAGTCCCAAGAGGCTGTGGTAAAGGCTCTGTTCGGCGAGATCCCCTTCGAGGGATTCTTCCCCTACGACGAACCCTGGAAGGAATAACCGGATAACAAAATCCCCGTTTTCCAAAAGGAAAACGGGGATACCATTTTATAGACACAATAGTTTTGTGGCATTGCCGCTGCAGATCTTTTCCATATCCGCTTCACTGATATCCAGTGACCGCAGCAGACGCAGCTCCCATTGGGGGCGGTGCCACGGCATATCGGATCCAAAGAGCAGCTGTTCCGCGCCATGCTTGTCCAAGATGGACTGGGCGACGGTTTTGGGCATCGCAGCATAACCAAAGGAAAGGTCAAGGAAAATATTTTCTCCGCAAAGGGTCTGCAGCACCTGTTCGCCGCAGCCTACACCGCCCCAGTGAGCGGCAACCACAGGAGAATCAAACCACCGCAGTGCACGGAGCATATGTTCCGGCATGGCGTGATAGGGGGGAGGGAAGCCGTAGTCGTGACCTGCGTGGAACAGGGTGATCAGCCCTAACTGGGAGATCTTGCGGTAAATGGGCTTCATTTTCTCGTCATCGGCGTAGAATCCTTGATACTCCGGATGCAGCTTGATACCTTTCAATCCTGCGTCCTTGATCCGCTCCAATTCTGCCAATACATTCGGAGCATCGGGATGTACAGAACCGAATGCGATGAGGGAAGCATCCTTGTCCAATTCGATGGCAAAATTATTCACATTGGCTTGCTGCTTGGGGTTGGTGGCAATGGACTGGACAACGGAAATGTCCACACCGTCCTTCTTCATTTCCGCTTTCAGAGACTCTGCCGTACCATCCGTTTGGGGTGAAAGACCGCCGGCAGCGTGGGAAAGATTGGCAATCGCCTTGGCGGCGATTTTTTGCGGAAAAGCATGGGTATGAAAATCGATCAGCATAGCGCAACAGCTCCTTTTCGGAAAATATTATAGCACGGGATCGGAATCCTGCAATATAAATTCGGCGTTATGCAGAATATTCAGTGTAAATATGCGGTTTTTGCATAGAGATGGAGATAAATGCGAAATTGATGTATATTTTTCTTGTTTGCGCATTGACTTAATCTTTTGAAAGTGGTAAACTGTAGGAAATATTCTGAACACGATGATGAAAACCAGTACACACGTTTTCGTTTCCTCAGAGAGCTGCCGGTGGGTGCAAGGTAGTGGGAACTGCGGTGTGGAATTCCTTTCGGAGTGGCTTTGCTGAAATGGCAGTAGGCGAAGACGGGTAAAGCCCGATACAGCTTGCGGATCTGTTTGGATCCCATGAGGCCGCGCAAGCGGTAAACTGAGGTGGTACCACAGGAATTTCTTGTCCTCTGCTGCAAAGGCAGAGGGCTTTTTCATTATTATGAAAAAAGGTGATAGAAATGGTCATTACAGATTACTTGGAAAGAAACGCGAGGCTATACGGACAGGAAAGCTGTCTCGTGGAGATCAACCCCTCTGAGGAACGGGATAAAGCCGTTACCTGGTGGGACTTCAATCTGATCGAAAGCGCCAGTCAGGATACCCCATACCGCCGGGAGATGACATGGAAGGATTTTGACAGGCGGGCTAATCGCTTCGCGAATCTCCTGCTGAGCCGGGGCCTGAAAAGAGGTACCAAGGTCGCCATTCTGCTGATGAACTGTATCGAGTGGCTGCCTATTTACTTCGGTATTCTGAAAGCCGGGTGTGTTGCCGTACCCATGAATTTCCGCTACAGCAGTGATGAGATCGAGTATTGCCTGGATCTTGCGGATGTAGAGGTTCTGGTTTTTGGCCCGGAATTCATCAGCCGGATCGATGCCATCGAAAAGAATATTCCTGCCGTGAAGATGCTGTTCTTTGTGGGCGGCAACGGACCAGCCTACTCTGAGGACTGCATGTCCCTGCTGCGGTTCTGCTCTTCCAGCGCGCCTCCCGTTGCGCTGACGGAAACGGATGATGCCGCCATTTATTTCTCTTCCGGTACCACCGGTTTCCCCAAAGCGATCCTGCATAATCATTTGGCGCTGGTCCATTCCTGTATAACGGAGCAAAATCACCACGGTCAGTCCAGATCCGATGTTTTTCTTTGCATTCCGCCTCTTTACCACACCGGTGCCAAGATGCACTGGTTCGGCTCTCTGCTGGCAGGTTCCAAGGCGGTTCTGCTGCGTGGCGTCAAACCCGAGTGGATCCTCCGGGCAGTGACTGAGGAGCGCTGCACCATCGTCTGGCTGCTGGTGCCTTGGGCGCAGGATCTTCTGGATGCAATCGATGACCACCGGGTAGATTTGAGCAAATATCGCCTTGACCAGTGGCGGCTGATGCACATCGGCGCTCAGCCTGTTCCACCGAGCCTGATCCACCGCTGGATGAAGATATTCCCCCATCATCAGTATGATACCAACTACGGCCTGTCTGAATCTATCGGCCCCGGCTGTGTCCATCTGGGTGTCGAGAATGTACATAAAGTGGGTGCCATCGGCAAGCCCGGCTTCGGTTGGCAGACCAAGATCGTGGATGAGCACGGCGTGGAAGTGGAAAAGGGCGATGTGGGCGAGCTGATCGTCAAGGGTAACGGCGTGATGCAGTGCTACTACAAGAACCCCGACGCAACGGCTGAAGTTCTGAAGGACGGCTGGCTCTTTACCGGCGACATGGCCCGGGAGGACGAAGATGGCTTCATCTATCTGGTCGACCGGAAGAAGGATGTCGTCATCTCCGGCGGCGAAAACCTGTATCCCGTACAGATCGAGGACTTCCTGCGCGCCTTCCATAAGATCAAAGATGTGGCGGTCCTCGGTCTTCCCGATGCCCGTCTGGGCGAAATTGCCGCCGCCATCATCGAGATCAAGGAAGGAGAGACCTGCACGGAAGCTGAGATCGACGAATTCTGCAAGGCGCTGCCCCGCTATAAGCGCCCCCGCAAGATCTTCTTTGATAAGGTTCCCCGGAATCCCACCGGAAAGATCGAAAAGCCGGCATTGCGTGAAAAGTATTGCCACGGCCGTCTGGTGGAGGTTCAGATCACCGGTTAATTCACATAGAAAGAAGGTTTCTTCATGGATATGGTCATTAAAACCGGAATGCTTGTCGTATTCTTTGGCGTTATGATCGCTGTGGGTCTTTATTGCCGCAAGCATTCTACGGATGTGGACGGCTTTGTTTTGGGCGGAAGAAGTGTTGGCCCGTGGCTGACTGCTTTTGCTTATGGCACATCTTATTTCTCTGCCGTTGTGTTTGTCGGCTATGCGGGTCAGTTTGGATGGAAGTACGGCATTGCAGCCACTTGGGCGGGCATTGGCAACGCACTGCTGGGCTCTTTGCTTGCTTGGGCAGTTCTGGGCCGCCGTACAAGGATCATGTCCCAGCATTTGAACAGCGCCACTATGCCCCAGTTCTTTGAATCCCGATTTGACAGCAAGGCACTGAAGCTGGCGGCTTCTGTTGTCATCTTCGTTTTCCTGATCCCTTATACCGCATCCCTGTATAACGGCCTCAGCCGTTTGTTTGGCATGGCGTTTGACATCGATTATTCCGTGTGTGTGATCGCAATGGCAGTGCTGACCGGTATTTATGTCATCGCCGGCGGCTATATGGCTACCGCCATCAATGATTTTATTCAGGGTATTATCATGCTGGTGGGCATTGTGGCGGTCATTGCTGCGGTACTGAACAGCAAGGGCGGTTTTATGGAAGCGCTGAACGGACTGGGACAGGTCTCTGATCCGACTGTTTCCGATACCCCCGGTATCTTCAACTCCTTCTTCGGACCCGATCCGGTGAATCTGCTAGGCGTGGTGCTGCTGACCAGCCTCGGCACATGGGGACTTCCTCAGATGGTGCAGAAATTCTACGCCATCAAGAGCGAAAAAGCCATCAATAAAGGTATGATCATCTCCACCATCTTTGCGTTGGTAGTTGCCGGTGGCTGCTACTTCCTTGGCGGCTTTGGACGGCTGTTCTCGGATAGGATCGATATTCAGGCCGGTGGCTATGATTCCATAATTCCCACCATGCTGTCCGGTCTTTCTCCCATTCTGATCGCTGTGGTCGTTGTTCTGGTGCTTTCGGCATCCATGTCCACACTTTCTTCTCTGGTTCTGGCTTCCAGCTCTACCCTGACGCTGGACTTCATTAAGGGAACTTTGGTCAAGGACCTGAAGCAGAAAAAGCAGCTTCTGATCATGCGTATTCTGATCGCGGTGTTTATCGCCATTTCTGTTGTCATCGCAATTATGCAGTATAAGTCCAATGTGACCTTTATTGCCCAGCTGATGGGCGTTTCCTGGGGTGCTCTGGCCGGTGCTTTCTTGGCTCCGTTCCTCTATGGCCTTTACTGGAAGCGGGCAACCACAGCGTCCGTTTGGGCAAGTTTTGCGTTCTCTACGGTTGTCATGCTGGCGAACATCTTCTGGAAGTCCGCATTCCCTGTGTTGCTGCAGTCTCCCATCAATGCGGGTGTTTTTTGCATGCTGGCGGGCCTTGTCATCGTTCCTGTGGTGAGCCTTGTGACCAGGCCGCCCAAGAAGGAGTATGTTGACCAAGTGTTCTCTTGCTATGACAAGAAAGTTATAGTATCCGCTACCGATGCCATCGGTGAACCTGTAAATAAGGAGGAAGTATAATGAAACAACTGATTCTGGGCAACGAAGCCGTCGCCCGAGGATTATACGAAGCCGGATGCAGCTTTGTGTCCAGCTATCCCGGTACGCCCAGTACCGAAATTACCGAAGCCGTCGCAAAATATCCCGAGGTCTATGCGGAGTGGGCACCCAATGAAAAGGTAGCCATGGAAGCGGCCTTTGGCGCGTCTCTGGCAGGCCGCAGATCCTTTTGCGGCATGAAGCATGTGGGCTTAAATGTGGCTGCTGACCCCCTGTTTACCATTTCCTACACCGGTGTCAATGCCGGCATGGTCATCGGAGTTGCGGATGATGCCGGTATGCATTCCTCCCAGAATGAGCAGGATTACCGCCATTATGCGAAGGCCTCTAAGATCCACATGGTGGAGCCTTCCGATTCTGCCGAAGCCCTCACTTTTGCAAAACTGGCCTATGAGCTGTCCGAAACGTTTGATACACCCGTACTGCTGAAGATGTGCACCCGTGTTTCCCATTCCCAGAGCGTGGTGGAGACCGGTGAGCGGGTGGAAGCGGTGAAGGAATATCAGAAGGACATCCCTAAGTATGTCATGATGCCCGGAAATGCAAAAAAGCGCCATCCAGTGGTGGAAGCCCGGACCAGAGCCTTGGTAGAATACGCGGAAACTGCTGAGATCAACCGTATCGAAGCAGGTTCTGATCATAAAATCGGCATCATCACTTCCTCCACTTCCTATCAGTATGTGAAAGAAGTGTGCGGCGATACCTACCCGGTGCTGAAGCTGGGCATGATTTGGCCTATGCCTGAGCAGAAGATCAGGGAATTTGCCGCTTCCGTTGAGCAGCTGGTGATCGTGGAAGAATTGGACGGCTTTATCGAAAGTCACTGCCGCGATCTGGGTCTTGCCTGCGTGGGTAAGTCCAATTTCTCCAACATCGATGAGCTGATGCCTTTGACCGTTGCCGCAAAGCTTGCTGAGCCTTGGCAGACTGGCGCAAAGCTTGCTGAGGCCATCCCGCCCAGACCTCCTGTCATGTGTGCCGGCTGCCCCCACAGAGGACTGTTCTACACGCTGAAGAAGAATAAGCTGACGGTTCTTGGCGACATCGGCTGCTACACATTGGGCGCAGTTGCGCCTCTGGCGGCGGTTGACAGTGTTATCTGCATGGGCGCATCCGTTTCCGGTCTGCACGGCTTCTCCAAGTCCCAGCAGGGGGCAATGGACAATAAAACTGTGGCGGTCATCGGTGACTCTACCTTTATGCATTCCGGCATTACCGGCCTTGTAAACATGGCCTACAACGAGTCCAACGCCACCGTCATCATTGTTGATAACTCCATCACCGGCATGACCGGTCACCAGCAGAATCCCACCACCGGCTTCAACCTCAAGGGTGACCCCTGTGCCAAGATCGATCTGGAGACCCTGTGTCACGCCGTGGGTATCAAGCGTGTTCGCGTGATCGATCCTTACGATCTTGCCCAGTGCGATGCGGTCATTAAGGAAGAACTGGCCGCCAATGAGCCTTCGGTGATCATTTCCCGCCGTCCCTGCGCGCTGCTGAAGTATGTCAAGCACAACAAGCCGCTGTCTGTTGACTCCGATAAGTGCGTCGGCTGCAAGGCCTGTATGAAGATCGGCTGTCCGGCCATCAGTATCATCGACGGCAAGGCTGTGGTGGACGGAACCCAGTGCGTTGGCTGCGGTGTTTGTGAGCAGCTGTGCAAATTCGGTGCGCTTCAGAGTCCGAAGGAGGTCTGAATATGAAAACTCAGAATGTAATGATCGTCGGTGTCGGCGGGCAGGGAAGTCTGCTGGCCTCCAAGCTGTTGGGCCGGCTGCTGCTGAATAAGGGCTATGATATCAAGGTTTCCGAAGTTCACGGCATGAGCCAGCGCGGCGGAAGTGTTGTTACTTATGTTCGCTTTGGTGATAAGGTCTATTCTCCTGTTATCGATAAAGGACAGGCAGACTATATCGTCTCCTTTGAACTGCTGGAAGCTGCCCGGTGGACGGAGTACCTGAAGCCCGGCGGAAAGATCATCACCAATACCCAGAAGATCAATCCTATGCCGGTCATTATCGGTGCTGCGGAGTATCCGGAGAATCTGGATGAGAAAATGAAGAAAGCCGGAATCGATCTGGATGCCATCGACGCACTGACCCTTGCGGAGCAGGCAGGCTCTTCCAAGGCAGTCAATCTGGTACTGATGGGACGGCTTTCCAAGTATTTCGATATCCCCGAGGAAGAGTGGATGCAGGCCATCGAAGCCAGCGTTCCCCCGAAGTTCCTGGAAATGAACAAAATTGCATTCAAGCTTGGTGCGCAGGCTTAAAAAAGGAGATGGCATATATGCCGAATTATTATCAACCCGAAATCGAAACCATGCCCTACGAGCAGCTTCGCGCGCTGCAGAATGAGCGGCTTTTGAAGCAGGTACGGCATGTTTGGGACAATGTTCCCTATTACCGCAAAAAGATGGAAGAAAAGGGTGTGACGCCCGATGACATCCAAAGCATTGACGATCTGCACAAGCTTCCTTTCCTGTGCAAGGATGACCTGCGGGAAGCCTATCCCTATGGATTGATGGGTAAGCCCCTTTCTGAATGTGTGCGGATCCATTCTACCTCCGGTACCACCGGAAAGCGTGTAGTCGCTTTCTATACTCAGCATGATATTGACCTATGGGACGATTGCTGCGCCCGGGCACTGGTAGCTGCCGGTGCTGATAAGGAAGATGTTTGCCATATCGCTTACGGTTTTGGTTTGTTTACCGGCGGTGCGGGCCTTAACGGCGGATCTCATAAAGTCGGCTGCCTGACACTCCCAATGTCTTCCGGTAATACAGACCGGCAGCTTCAGTTTATGACAGACCTTGGATCCACAATTTTGTGCTGCACGCCCTCTTACGCAGCCTACCTCGCTGAATCCATCCACGAGCGGGGCATTCGGGATCAGATCAAGCTGAAGGCCGGTATTTTTGGTGCAGAAGCATGGTCTGAAGATATGCGTCAGGACATCCAGAACAAGCTGGGTATCAAGGCTTATGACATTTACGGCCTGACGGAGACCTCCGGCCCGGGTGTCAGCTTTGAATGCGAAGAGCAGACCGGTATGCATATCAATGAGGATCACTTTATCGCCGAGATCATTGACCCCGATACCGGCGAGGTGCTGCCTGAAGGCAGCAAGGGTGAGTTGGTCTTCACCGCTATTACCAAAGAAGCTTTCCCGCTGCTGCGTTACCGCACCCGTGATATCTGCGTTCTCAGCCGGAAAAAGTGCTCCTGCGGCAGAACCCATGTGAAGATGAGCAAGCCCATGGGCAGAAGCGATGATATGCTGATCGTCCGCGGTGTCAATGTGTTCCCGTCTCAGATTGAAACAGTTCTTCTGCAGCAGGGGTATCCTGCCAACTATCAGATCATCGTAGACCGGGTGAACAATACCGATACCTTTGAGATCATGGTGGAAATGAATCCGGAAATGTTCTCCGACTCTCTGGCAAAGATCGCCGCAGCAGAAAAGAAGCTGGTGGAAGCGTTGAAATCCATGCTGGGCATCGCCGCCAAGGTCAAGTTGGTTGCTCCCAAGACAATTGCCCGCAGCGAGGGCAAAGCAGTTCGTGTCATTGACAAGCGTAAGATCTAAGGAGGTAGCAATATGAGCATTCATCAGATTTCTGTATTTCTGGAAAACCGCACCGGTCAGCTGGCGGAGATCACCAAGCTGCTTGCGGATAATCACGTGGATCTTCGTGCCATTTCCATCGCGGAGACCGCCGATTACGGTCTGGCCCGTATGATCGTGGATGATGCCCAGAAGGCAAGTAATATCTTGCTGCAGCACGGCGATATCCTTTCCATGACGCCTGTTTGGGCAGTGGAAGTCCCGGACCGCCCCTCCGGACTTGCAGATCTGCTTTCCGTTCTTGCCGAAAGCCATATTGACGTGGAGTATATGTATTCCCTGTTTACACACCGGGCTGGCTGTGCCTATATGGTGCTGCGGATCTCTGACGAAGAAAAGTTTACTGCCGCACTGAACGCGCACGATATCAAGGTTGTTGGCGCAGAGGAACTGGGACTTAAAACGGATATCTGAATGATGCCTGACCGTGTATAGTTCAGCAGCCCCCACTTGCAAAAGCAAATGGGGGCTGCTTTATTATAGAATCAGAATTCCAGGATAAAGGCGTTTCCATGTGCGTCACTGTAGTAACAGGTGTCTCCGGAAAAATCGATCAGCTCCGGTTCGTTGGTCAGTCCCAGATCAAAGAAGGGGATATGGTGCAACTGCTGTCCGGTAACGGTGTCAATGATCCGCATGGCGGCAGCATTTTTGGCGCCGAGACCGAAGCCTTCCAGAGAATAGACCTTGCCATTGTGGAAACAGGCACCTTGGACATAGTGGTGATATGGACAATCGAACTGCGTTTTGATGTCAGTGGTCTTTAGGACCACTTTTTTGACACCATAGTCTGTGTCCATTTCGCCGTCGCTCAGTTTGGGCAGATCGAAGGAAAAGTAACGGCTGGTGTTGTCAGAATCGCGCATGGTAAATGCCCAGTATTCACCTTTTTCCCGGTCAATAACAAAGTTTCCGTAGGGGCGAACATCATTGGCACCGTCGGTGGATCTCCAATAGCGGACGTCTTCGGTGAAACCGATCTCGATCAGCTGCGCCAATGTGGAAGTGAAAGTATCGCCATTGTGCTGCAGACGGTATACGCAGCATACACCCTTCAGAGGATTTTCGGTTTTTGCATAATTGTTGTAAATATTGCAGTAAAGCAAAGGAAATTCGTCTGCCGGATCATAGAATTCATTGCCGAATACCACCGCGTTGCTGTGGGGAGCGATCCGATCAGCCTGATCCAAAGTGAAGCAGCTGATTTGAGTAAATTCCGGGATGCTGTAAACGGTTCCGACACCATTCTCCTTAAAACGGAACAGGTAGTTGCCCCAAATAGCACCGTCCTGACCCATGGCAATATTGGCGATTTTTCGTACGAGCATAATACAACCTCCTGCATTTTTGGATAATTATATATTGATTCAGGCAAAATGTAAAGATGGAAATAAGAATTGAAAAGCAATACTGTTTGTGATATAATGAAGCAAAAGGTTCTTAACAGGGGGTAAGCTACATGGAAATCGTTCGCTACACATCGCCATTTGATTATGAAGAAGTTCTTTCGTTGATTGAAGATACTTTTGGAAAGAGTGAAGCCAAGCTGGAGCTTCCCCAGTTGAATGGCACAGAAGCGGAGCAGAACACCGACTGGATCTATATTGCGAGGGAAGGTAATACCCTGCTTGGGACAGTTCATGCCACGATCCCGAAGAAAGAGCCGCGAATCTGCGGCGTATCGGGTGTCTGTACCACCAAAGCCGCTCGCGGGAAGGGTGTGGCAAAGGCGCTGTTTGGGCAGATGATGGCAGATATTGATGCGGCGGGTGTCAGAGTATCCCTGCTGGGAACCGGCAATGCCGTTGCGGTTAAGCTGTACGAAGCATTCGGATTCCGGTATCTGGTCTGTTCTGGAGTTATGGCCCGGTTTCACGACTGTGACATTGTGGACTTTACGCAAAAAGCCTATGCGGTGGAGACACAGCGGTTTGAGATAGTGGAGGGATCAGCGGATTTCCGTATCCCCATGATCCCGCTCGTACTGCATCAAGGCGGACAGCTTTTACTGGATTGCAATACAAGCATTCTGGCAAGAGGCATGTTTTCCCAAGGGTGCTGTATGAGCTTGTTCCAAAGATACTTGACCCTGCGTGAAAATGGAGGGCAGTTCTATGGCGCACTGGATGAAAGCGGTTTGCTGGGCGCAATGGCCAGTGTAATGCCGACGGAATCGGGACTGCGTGCAGACTTTTTCTGTGCGAAAACCTTTGAAAGCGCAGTACCTGAATTGCTGAAGCGCTGTGAGGAGCAGGGAGTGATTTATCTGCAGCTGGCGGAAAGCGATAAAAGTAAGCGTGGTATAGCGGAAGCGCTGGGATACCATCCGACGGAATCGGTGCAGTATCCTAATGGCGGCTGCTGGATCCCGGCTGTAAACTACAGAAAGTCAAAACCACCGGCTAAGCCGGTGGCTTGAGTAAGCCCTAGAAGGGCATTATACTGGCCTCACCCCTAAAGGGGCCCCGAAAGTTTGCCGACCGCATTGGCTTTTCGGGCTGCCCCTTAAGGGGCTTTATTTATGCCT
>JAZNGJ010000020.1:0-6180 GCA_045576415.1 Faecousia sp.
TGCGGACGAGGACTGGATCACAGCAGTCACAGCCGCTCCCAGCAGGAAGCCCTTCCAGACCTTGCCGCTCATTTTGGAGAGTATGGTTTGCAGCTTACCACCCGCCTGCCGCTCCAGTGCCTTGCCCATAATATCCATACCGAACAGGAACAGCGCCAAACCGCCCAGCAGGGATATGATCTTAAAAATGTAAGTTGTCATGAAAATTCTCCTTTGAGATAGTATGCTCTTTTTGATAGCTTACATTATAAATTTTGACATTTGTAAAAACCATAGAGGGTTTGCAAAACCTAAGTAAAATCTATGTAAAATGAAAGACCGCACCCAGTAGGATGCGGTCCGCTTTTGGCTGTTGGTAACAGTATCTACTGCTGAAATCAGGCGAAGAACAGCTTATTCAGCGTCATGGGATCGATGTATTCGCCGTTCTTGTAAACACGCATGTTGCCGGAAGCAACCTCGTCGATCAGCATAACATTGCCTTCGGCATCGTAGCCGAACTCAAACTTGATGTCGTACAGTTCCAGGCCCTTGGCAGCCAGGTCGTCAGCCACGATCTTGGTGATGGCCTGGGTCTGGGCCTTCAGGGAGTCATACTGCTCAGCAGTCATAACACCCAAATCTACCAGACCGTCCTTGGTAACCAGAGGATCACCCAGAGCGTCATTCTTGAATGTGGTCTCTACATAATAAGGAAGATCCTGACCCTCGGTGCAGTACTGGTTGTAACGGCGGAAGAAGGAACCGACAGCCTTACGGCGGCAGATAACCTCCAGACCCTTACCGAAGACCTTGGCGGGCAGGACTTCCATGGTGGTATTTGCCAGGTCAGCAGATACATAGTGCGTCTTGATACCGGCAGCATTGATCTTCTCGAAGTAGTAGATGGACATACGCAGGTTCACGTCGCCAACACCTTCGATGGTCAGGCCCACGGAGTTCTCACCGGGATCGAACACGCCGTCCTTGCCGGTGCAGTCATCCTTGAACAGCAGCAGGCAGTTGCCGTTGGGAAGTTTGTAAACATTCTTGGTCTTACCGGTGTACAGCAGCTTCAGGTTTTCCATAAAAATACCTCGTTCTTTCTGAAAAGTTACTCAAATTCAATCGTTCCAACAGGCTTCGGTGTGACATCCACCATCACACGGTTGATACCCTCCACCTCGTGGGTAATGCGGTTCGTAATGTGGTGGATCAGCGGATAAGGAATTTCTTCGATGGTGGCGCTCATAGCATCGGTGGTGTTCACCGCACGGATGATTGCGGCCCAGCCTTCATAGCGCTTGCCATCCTTCACACCCACACTCTTAAAGTCGGGCACAGCAATGAAGTACTGCCATACCTTCCCTGCCAAGCCGTTCTTGTCGAATTCTTCACGGAGAATGGCATCGGCCTCTCTCAGCGCGTGGAGTCGGTCACGGGTAATGGCACCCAGACATCTTACGCCCAGGCCGGGACCGGGGAAGGGCTGGCGGTAGACCATATTATGAGGCAATCCAAGGGCTTCACCCACCACACGAACTTCGTCCTTATAGAGCAGCTTCACTGGTTCCACCAGCTCCATCTGCATATCCTCCGGCAGACCACCCACATTGTGGTGGGCCTTCACGCCGTCAGATTCCAGAATGTCGGGGTAAATGGTTCCCTGCGCCAAGAATTCGTTGCCTTCCAACTTAGCAGCTTCTTCATCGAATACTTTAATGAATTCGCCGCCGATGATCTTGCGCTTGCGCTCAGGCTCGGCTACACCGGCCAGCAGATCCAGAAAGCGGTCGGTGGCATCCACATAAATCAGGTTGGCATCCAGTTCCTTGCCGAACACCTCGATGACCTGCTCACTTTCACCCTTACGCATCAGGCCATGGTTAACGTGGACGCACACCAGCTGCTTGCCGATAGCCTTGATCAGCAGAGCTGCGACAACGGAAGAATCCACACCGCCGCTGAGAGCCAGCAGAACTTTCTTATTTCCAACCTGTTTGCGGATCTCAGTGATCTGCTCCTCGATAAATTTCTGTGCAAGCTCCGGAGTGGTGATCCGCTCCATGTTTTCAGGACGAACAATTTTCTCCATATGATGTTTCTCCTTGCTTATTCGTTGGTGTAGTTATCAAAATAACCCTGGATGTAGACGATGGGGGTACCCTTATCGCCGGACCCGGAGGTCAGGTCACACAAGGATCCGATCAAATCGGTCAGACGGCGGGGCGTGGTTCCTTGAGAAACCATGTTACCCACAAGGGAGGAACCATCCTTCTGCTGGATCTTGCCCTTGATGGCTTCCTGCAGCGCTTTGCCGGAGAGACCCGCAAAATCATTATCCGCCAGATACTTCAGCTTCAGTTCATTGGGTGTACCCTCCAGACCGGGGGTATAGGCGGGAGAAACAACCGGGTCAGCCAGCTCCCAGATCTTACCCACAGGGTCCTTAAACGCACCGTCACCGTAAACCATAACTTCGATATGCTTGCCGGTGATCTCCAACAGCTTTGCCTGGATATCTTCCACCATCTGCTGGCATTCCTCTCTGGGGAACAGCTTTACAGTATCTTCGGTTGCCTTATTGGAACCCAGCAGACCGTACCGGGCATTCCAACCACTACCATCCACGGACTCTGTCATGATTTCATCCAGGCCGCAAACTCTTTCAGCACCGGCTGCTTTCATCAGACGCTTGGTACGAACACGGGTATGAATATCACAGTTCAGCACATTCTTGGTGTAATTCAAAATCGCACGGCAATCATTGGCGAAGATAACCTCTACTTCCGCACCGCATTCCCGGATCAGATCAGAGTAATACGCCACATAGTCCACACCGGTGAAGGTGTGTTTGGGAGCGCCGAACAGATCTCGCCACTGTGCTTCGGTCAGCACATCGGTATAGGGATTGATGCCCTTTTCATCCAGCGCATCCAAGTCCACAAGATGATTGCCCACCTCGTCAGAAGGGTAGCTCAGCATCAGCACAACCTTTTTGCAGCCCTTCGCAATGCCCCGCAGGCAGATTGCAAAGCGATTGCGGCTGAGGATGGGGAAAATGACACCAACGGTATCACCGCCAAACTTGTTTTTTACATCCGCAGCAATCTGATCGACACTTGCGTAGTTTCCCTGAGCGCGGGCCACGATTGCTTCAGTCATGCAGACCACATCCCGGTCTCTGGGCATGAGGCCTTCCACATTCATAGCTTCCACAACGCAGCCGGTTACGATGTCCACCAGATTGTCTCCCTGGCGGATAATGGGAGCCCGAAGGCCCATGGAAACAGTACCATATACTCTGCTCATAAAATTTCCCTCCGTCTATTGACTTATCTCACTGAAACTATCATAATACAAACATAGCGATAAGTAAAATACGCAATACTTACAACGGTGATAAGGAGGGCTTATATGAAAACGAAGTTGGATTATTACCGGGTTTTCTATGAAACGGCTCGCTGCCGTTCATTTTCCGTTGCCGCCCAGCGCCTGTACATTTCTCAGTCGGCCATTTCGCAATGTATCCATCAGCTGGAAAGTGATTTGAACGCCCAGCTGTTTGTCCGGACGAGAAAAGGTGTGTCCCTGACAAATGAAGGGCAGCTTCTTTTCCTCAAGGTTGAAAGTGCAATTACCTCCATAGAGCAAGGCGAAAAGCAGTTGGACAGACTCCGTCATCTGGAAGCAGGTGAACTTCGGATTGCCGCAGGCGATACGATCACGACCCACTTTCTGCTGAAATATCTGGAAGCGTATCACGCAACCTATCCCAATATCCGAATCGAAATGGCCAATTCCTATTCTTCCCAGATGCTCACCCTTGTGAAAGAGGGAAAAGCCGACCTTGCGTTTGTGAATATGCCGATGGAAGATGATGAGCTTGTATTCGAGCCCTACCTTGAAATTAATGATGTGTTCGTTTGCGGTCCGGATTTTGAGAAAAAGGTATCCTATTCCTGGGAGGAAATCGCAGAGCTGCCGCTGATCCTGATTGAAAAAAACGCATCGTCACGGCATTTTCTCGAAAAGAACTTCAACGAAAGGAATATCTCCTTAAATCCGCAGATAGAGGTAGCGGTACACGATCTGCTGATCCGCTTTGCGTCCATTCACCTCGGTATTTCCTGCGTAGTAGAACAGTTTTCAAAAGAGGAACTGGAAAAAGGTATCATCCAAAGAATTATCCTCGATCCACCGCTTCCCAAAAGAAGCATTGGCTGTGCATATCTGAAAAACGCACCGCTGTCCCATGCTGCAAAAGCATTTCTGGATATGATTAAATAATATAATTTAAGGGAAGGAGCTTGATGTCTCCTTCCCTGAAATGTTATGCACCTGTATCAAACAGAACGGTAATTGTAGTTCCCTTACCGGGCGTACTTTTCAGATGAATTTTTGCCTTATGATAGGCAACTGCATGTTTAACAATCGAAAGACCAAGGCCGGTTCCGCCGGAAGCTTTGGAGTGGCTTTTATCCACCCGGTAGAACCGTTCAAAGATCCGATCCCTATGCTCGGCAGGAATGCCGATGCCGGTATCGCTGACGACCAGACGATTATTCTCGGCATGGATCGTCACGCTGCCGCCGGGAACATTGTACTTGATGGCGTTGTCGCAGAGATTGTAAATGATCTCCTGGAGCATTCTGCGGACACCTTTGATCGCAAGGCCATTACCAGTTACATCGATCTTCACATTCTTCTCAGCAGCACTGGGGGCCAAAATTTCCTTTACATCCTGGCAAAGCTGTAGGATATCCACCTGTTCGGTAGGCAACTCCACGCCCTCGTCCAACTGGGATAACGGGATGATATCTTCGATCAGATTTACCAACCGGGATGCTTCCTTGCGGATATGACCTACAAAACGCGGCGTATCCTTCGCTTTCACCATGCCGCTTTCCAGCAGTTCCGCACTGCCAATGATGCCTTGCAGTGGGGTCTTCAGCTCATGGGATACATTGGCGGAGAACTCCCGGCGCATCTGCTCCGCATTCTGCGCTTCCGTCACATCCACAGCCAGAATAACCGCTCCAAGAAGTTTCCCCTCAGATTGGATGCTGCTCATATCAAAGCGGAAGGCTCTGCCATCCAGCTCCTGTACCGTGCTTCCGTGACCCCGATCCAGGGCATCGTTTAATGCCTGCCGCAAGGCATTGCTCCGGTTTACCTGAAAGAAGCTGTTGCCCACGCAGGATTCCTCTGCATTAAAGATTTTCATGGCAGCAGAGTTGATGGAGCGAATATGAGTCTCCTTATCCAGCACCACCAGGCCCTCCTGCATATGGGAGGTGATCTGAATGAATTCATCGGTCTTATGTTGCAGCTTGCGCATTTGGGAATCGATCTGCAAATGCTGCTGGTTGATCCGGCGCAGCAAGGGAGAAAGCTCCTCATAAGTAACATTGGAAAGGGGCTGTTCCAGATTCAGCTTGTTCAGCGGCTCCACAATATTCTTTGCCATTCGCCGGGCAAGCAATGCGGAAAGGCCGATGGCAAGCACGGCAATGAGAATAATCGGCCACAGCAGATCCATCATCGGCGCCCAGGCAGATGCCTGATTGGCGGAAATACGCAGCACCGTTCCGTCCGATAAGCGACGCGCCTCGTAATAGGTCTGTTGGGTGAGCGTAGAAGAGTTGCGCACCGCACTACCGGACCCGGTTGCAAATGCTTCCCGGATCTCCTCTCGATCCGCATGGTTTTCCATGACAGACTGATCCACCTGCGTGTCA
The DNA here is from genome assembly GCA_045576415.1 of Faecousia sp. Taxonomy (GTDB): domain Bacteria; phylum Bacillota; class Clostridia; order Oscillospirales; family Oscillospiraceae; genus Faecousia. Next base: position 5,721 of record JAZNGJ010000020.1, read on the forward strand.
AAAAGTACGGTGCCATCTGTGTCGAACCAGGTCACACGGAAACGGTCCGCTTCCACATTTTCCAGAAACGCATTGCCATATTGCTCCGTACCAGTGACCGCAAGGCTCAGTTCATCTTTCAGTTGCTCCACCTGCACCCCGGTAAAGTGATTGTACAGAACGCCCATCACAATTCCCAGAGAACAGAGCAAAACCACAACCGCAACGAACACCGTGGAGCGGAAGATCTTATTTGTCATGCTTTGCCTCCAAACGGTAGCCCACATTACGAACCGTTTCAATCAAACTGCCGTAGCTGCCCAGCTTCTGACGAAGGGTTCGGATGTGCATATCCACTGTTCGGGTTTCGCCCGCATACTCCGTATTCCATACGGAGGAGAGCAGCTGCTCTCTTGTAAATGCAATCCCCGGCTGAGAGAGGAACAGATGCAGAAGTTCATACTCCTTATAGGTCAGAATT
>JAZNGJ010000021.1:0-24564 GCA_045576415.1 Faecousia sp.
ACGGTGTCCCTCAGGATCGGCAAGAGAATATCTGCGCATTCTCGGCCCATGAGAAACTGATGCCCTGGCACCTGATAGTCTGGTATCGGGAACATATACGGAAAATGAACGAACGGCAGAGTCCTGAGAATGGGACTCTGCCGTAACTTATTTGGGACTGGTCTTTATTCACACTTATTTGCGTAGTATTGCTAATCTAGTATTACTCTATCTCCAATTTACTATTTTCCTATATTTTGTACTGTTTACGCGAACTTGAGTAATTCATGCTTTCAAGCGATTTGCTTTAGCTCTACAAGGATACTTTTTCCATCTTTTCCAAGCTCATCAAGCATCAGAGCTAATTAGCCTGTTATCTATAAAGGCGTAAGATGTCTATCTATTCAAGTCTTTTCCTTACTAGATTTTTCTCTGTAGTTGTTCCCTGTATTATGTTTCTACAGATTCATCTTTCTTTTCAGCAAATAAGGTCATTTCACTCCACATGATGGTTTTACCCACTCCTATCAGAACTATTGAAAAGTAAATCCAATATCCTTGTATTTTATCCATCATTACTAAAATACCTAAGACAACTGCAAGAATAATAAAACAACCTGAAACTATATATTTAATAATCGATTTCAAATTTACCAACTCCCAAACTCATTGCATGAAGTACCAAATAGGATAATTATTTTATCATCAAAATACGGCATAACTACGCTGATTATTTCCAATGTATACCTGCAGAATTACATTAACCATTTCACTTGTAATGTTATTATCGAACAACATTGAATATGTTGCGGTTGCTTTACCCGCAGCATTTTCCTCCTGCCTATCTAAACGAACAATTACACCATTAGTACTACCCATTCCACTTCCTGCGCTATTGATCCTATCGTAAGAATTTGTGTTAATCGTATAATTTAAACCATTAATAGTAAGGATGCCAAATAACCCTGTTACAGTCATAGTAATACTAGTATCTACTGTTGTATACCCAGAACCACTGGAAGACGAATTGTTGTAAAAATTGACTTGATACAAGAAAGAAGCTCTACCACTGCCGAGCTGAAGATAAGTAATACTCTCAGTATCGGAGATTTCTTTAGTTTCAGATGCTACAACATAATCTCTCGATGTAAAAGAATTGTTTCTTACCGCAGCCATTGCATCGGCATACTCATCAGGAAAATACTTTTGAGCCAATGCTTCAACATCTTCTTGAGTAATATGCTTCTGGGTGCTTTCTCCGATAGATACTTCTGCAGCAAAAACTGGAATGCAAAATGAAAATACCAGCACTAATGACAATGCAAATGATAATATCTTTTTCATAACAATCATCCTTTCGCTTGTTATCATAGGAATCGGGTATAGGCTTTCTTCACTCTATTAATTAGCCAAATAACTCGTATTATTAACAACCCCGATTAGTTCAAACGATTATTTCTCTAATTATGAAGTCTTACTACCAAATGAAAATTGGGTTCAATCGCTATAATCTAAAAACGTGCAGGATACCTTGAATAATTACTTAACTATCAGATCATATCTTTTTTATAAGTATGTACTTTGCATTTTGACTAAAATTATGAAATTTCGGTTAGCACAATCATACCTTAAACCATATTCATACGCTTTTGATCTTCATGTTAACCACCCCCCTTCGAAATCAGAAGAATAAAAGGCTACTACAATTTTAAAAGGTACATTCTCCAAATACACTTTTCATGCCTGGATGCGTAGTTTAACTGCATATTTTATGATAGTGACACTATAATACTATCATCGTAGTTATTTTTTGTCAATACGAACAAATCTGTTTTATAATATAACGATAGTTTTGTTTAAACTATCAAGATGGTGAGATGTTCTTGTACATTTAATATGAGCGAGTTGGGTGATTTTGCAACGGTAAGTCCTGTCCCCTGTACTTTCCGTGTTATTGTGGGAAACGATACTATTTCATATGATGCATACTGATATATCTCCATTTGTTTTTGCTACAAAGGAATGATTGCGATGAACAATGTTAGCAATAAGAATAAATTTCAGAAAATAGCGACTATAAATGTTTTTATTTTCTGGATTGTTTTCTCAGTTGTAGCATTTGCTTTCGATGGTTATGTTTTATACCCCATATCAAATAAAGGAAATAAGAACCTAGACTTAAGAGGAACAGATACTATTTACTGCGATGCTGTTATATTAGATAAAAGCCACCTGGATCAAGTTAGTGAGATATTTGTAATTGACCAAGGGAACGAAACTTATCTTCTGTATTTCAGATGCCACTTTCCAACTGGTCGATATGCTTTTATATCTGATGTAATAATTAATGAGAAAAATCATCAGGTAATTGTCATGGATGGCGATCCGGAAGCAGTTGAAATTACTGTTAAAATAAAGCCACAACGAATTGTAGTTATAGATATGCCAAGCAATGGAAAGCTCGACATATATTATAATTGGACTTTTGTGTACCGCTTTTGAGGCTATGCAATTATGGTCATTTGTACGTTACGTTATAAAGAAGCAATGAGTATTAGTATATACTGGATAAAGATGCCGTCAGTTTGACGGCATCTTTTTTAATATACAGGAAGGCCATACCCCAGAATCTCAAAATGGCCCAACGGATAGCTTCGTTCCCGGCAGCTATCAGCGGTATTACCTTCAATGGTATACACTCTGCCATTCTCAACTTTTTCTACGATACCAACATGGTCTGCGCCGCCATCCAGTCCGCCGTCTTCTTCATCTTCCCAGTCGAAGAAGATAATCATGCCTGGGGTGGGAGTGATATTCCTGCCTGCCCATTGATCGTGCTGTCTGAACCAGTAGACACCCCATTCGCAGCCGGAGAACTTGGGAATGACACCGGCTTCGATATAGCCGCATTGGTTGGCACACCAACTGACGAAGCAGGCACACCAGTCCACACGCTCGGTAAAGCCGTACCAGCTCCAATAGGGTTCACCGCCTACATTGCCGATCTGAGATCGAGCCACTTCTACAATCAAAGTGGAAGTGGCTGGATCATAGAATATCTGTCCTAGAGGATAATATCGCAGAACATGAGAAACATAGTCCATATCGCCATAGCTGTCCCTGCCGTAGGCTTCAGCAGTTTTCATGGAAAACTCAATGGCATTGGCTTTGGAATATTCGCCGTACTTGTTCATAGCCCAGGTGATATAGCCCTGTCCATAGTTATAGCCTTGCAGAGCCAGCTTGACCGCATCCATGTCCATGGGGCTTTCACACTGGGCGATCTGCAGACAGTCAGCCAGATTTTGAATGCCTACATTGATGGAATACTCTGGATCAGTGATGCCACCGGGGAAACGAGGATAAAGGGTGTTGAAATTACACTCGGAGCATTGCATGGGATCATTGCCACGACCACCGGATTCCTGCATCATTACTGCCTGGATCAACAGCACATAATCTCCAATGCCATGTTCTCTGGCATACTGCTGAATGATAGGTTCGTAGGCCATAACCTCCTCGCTGATTGGCAGGATCTCAGTATCATCCTCGTCACTGGCAAGCATCATGCCAGCAAAACACATGACGATCATAATGACCACCAAAACAACTACTGTTCCTCCGCCTGCGGCAAGTGCAGTTGTCAGCTCCTGTGCTGCAGCAATGACCGCCCGGACAGCCTTTGCTGTAGCCGCTGCCAATGCTTTGGCGGAAGATGCAGCAGCTTTTGCCGCTGCCCGGATTCGCTGGGTAGCTCTGGCAGATTCTATGGCAGTTTTTTGACCCATACGGAAAGCGACCTCAGTAGTCTTTATGGCAGAGCTGCCTGTCTGCTCTGCGGTGCTAATCGTATGCGCTGCTGTTTTGATAGTTCTGCCTGCGGCATCGGCACTCTTCCTGATAGCATTGCCGCTGTTTTCTGCTGTCTTGATAGCCTGACTGGCAACAGAAGAAGCATCCTTAATGGTCGGCTTTGTCGGTGCCGGTTGCTGTTTTAGAATCTGAAGTGTGTTTTTCTTAGCCTGTTGTGCCGCCTGCACAGACTTTCGTTTCCTACGGATATAGGTCTGCTTTGGCGATGGCGCTTCCTGTTTTGATGCAGGTACATCGGGTGAAATAACAGAACTGGCCCCATCAGTTGTCTGATCGGGCTGCTGTGCGTTCTGGGCAAAAGATTCAACTTGTGTGGGCGGTGTCTGTGGCTTGGAAACAGTTTGCCCCACGATCTGTTGGCCCAGTGTATCCACTTGGTGGACTACTTCACGGGCAATATCGGCAGTAGCTTCAGAAATGCGGTCAGCCGCATATTCTTCGCTGCTACTCTCCGAAGAAGAAACGCTTTGTTCAGCCTTGTTCCTGGCATGGACATAAGCATCCTTCATTCGCTGGCCTGCCAAGGCACTGCGATCAATGGTCTTTATGGTTCCAAGCACTACATCCTTGGTCTTAATATCAGGCATCGAAATCTACCTGTCCTTTGGCGAATACACCTTCGCCGGGTCTTGTGGTGATCAGTCTGTAAAGCTCCGTATCCATAGGGAACTTATTGACAAAGGGGACCAGGGCATTGCCATAGCGAAGCAAACCGGAACCGGCTTCCGATCCGTTTACATAACGCATTTGCTCCGGGGAAATGTTCAGAAGCTGAGATAACCGCTCCTGGTCTTTTTCTGCCTGATTCAGCATCACAATAAATTCGGAGTTGCTGAGCATAGACCGTGCCTGTGGAGCATCCAGAAGATAGTCCACATTCTGGGTGATAGCAACCGGGCTTGCATTGCGCTTACGGAACTGACGCCATGCTGAAGTAAAGAAATTACCGCTGTATTCGTTTTCATAGGCAATGTGGAATTCATCCACGATAACATGGGTTTTCTTTCCCTGCGCCCAGTTGAAATTGACCCGGTTCAGCATGGCATCGGTGATGGTGACGAAACCAGGCTGTTTCAGATCCTCGCTCAGATCATGGATGTCATAGGAAATAATGCGGTTCTTGGTGTCCACATTGGTCTCGTGGGCGAAGATGTCCAGAGAACCGGAGGTGTACAATTCCATGGTCAGTGCGATGTCCTGGGCTTCTGGTTCTGGCTGTTCCAGCAGCTTCTCCCGCACAGTGCAGAGGGTGGCAACGATATTGGTCTGTTTCTTTTCCTTACATACCTGCGCCACACACCGGTCAATGATGGACTTTTGGTGAGGGCCGATACCCTCTGGGTCAACCTGTTTCAGCAGGGACATGATGAACTGGGACTTGAATGCCACAGGACTTCCTTCACCATATCCGTTTTCCATGTCCATGGCATTGAGCCAGTCTGTGCCGCCAACGGCAAACCGGATCACCGAGCCGCCCAGTGCTTTCACCAGAGGAGAATACTCGCCCTCCGGGTCAAGGATCACAATATCATCCTTGGTAGACAATGCGATAGCGATGATTAGGAGCTTGGCGAAGAAGGACTTACCAGAACCGGGGATGCCCAGCAGCATCATGGACTGGTTCATAAGGTTATCCATATTGCAGAGGATCAGATTGCGGGACACAGCATTTTCTCCGATATAAATGCCTCCCGGTTCCTGGATCTCCTGCACCTTAAAGGGCATGAAGGCCGCAAGGCTTTCCGTGGTCATGGTGCGGAAGGTATCGATCTTCCGGGTGCCGATGGGCAAAGCTGTGTTCATACCGTCAAACTGCTGATACCGCATGACAGCCATCTGGCAAAATTTCTCAGCACCAACCTTCAGCAGTGCTTCTGTATCTGCATCCAACTGTTCCTTGGTATCCGCAAGGTGGATCATGGTCAGCACTGCCAGTACCATACGCTGATCCCGTCCGGTGAGATCGTACATATATTCTTTGGTTTCCTTGCGCTGCACCTCCATATCGTATGGAACGGTGGCAGAGAAATTATTGTTGGCATTCTGCCTGCGCTGCCAGTTTGTGATGTTGGTTTCCACACCCAGCATTTTACGTTCCACTTCCCGGACTGCTTCATCGGTGGCAACAGGAATAATGTCAATGGACAGCATCATGCTCCGGCTCTGATCCGTCAGCTTGTTGACGAACTGATCAGAGATAAAGGCGGCATAGTCCTTCAGATAAATTACTCTGGCATATTTGCCGCCAAGCATCAGATAGTCGCTGTGCTTTTCAATGGAATCCGGGCAGATGTAATCCCGGAAGTCATGGCCCTTTTTCATCATGTCCTGCATATCAAAGCGGAAGTATACTTCCTCACCGCTGCGGTAGAAGTCGTGAAGAATACGGAGCCGTTCTGTGGCATCCAGTTCCGTAGCTTTTGCGCCCAGAGCCGCAAACTTGGCAGACAGCTCTGCTCCCACACGGGTAAAGTAGGCTCGGGCTTCTGCGATGTTCTTCTTGCACACCGATACCGTCACATATTTCTCCTGGATGATGCCATTGCCTGCGGTGGCCTTGTCCATGATGACGGTATTGTATTCGTCCCGAAAAAGATCCAGACCGTCATACTCCATTTTCATCAGAACAGCATCTTCGAAATTTTTCCGGTTGAGGTGCCGATTGTTGATGGTGATTTTGGTGGTGGCACCACAATCCAGACTGTTTACAAGAGCGGCATAGCTCAGGAACATCTTTTTCTGCTCGGCTTCCGATGCCACCATGTAATTGATGTCCGTGAATTTGAAGGATTTACAGTACCGGGTGCCTGCCAGAAAGATACCGTCACTCCATATCCGCTTGATGGGAATGACATCCTGCACTCGCTTGGGGATGCGGTAAGGCTCCTTATCCTGCCGCAGCACTTGTTTGATCGCTTTCATTCGTATTCTTTACCTCCTTCTCATGTTTGACAATGGTGTCCTTCATCAGCTCATAGTAAAGGTTGTTGGGCTTGCAGCAAAGCTGCTTGGGTTCCAGAACCTCAGACCGGAACCATACCCAGAAAAACTTTTCCGCAGGCATCCCATGGTAGGACACAAAGCCCAGCACCGCAAAGGGAGCTGCACCTAACACACAGACCCAGGATGTGATTTCTGCACCCAGCACCGGCTGGAGCCAGAAGTACAGTCCCACCGCAGATGCGATGGCCAAAACAGAAAAAATGGACTGCCGCAAAGACAGTCCCATGAACATGGATTCGTGGTAATCACGAATCTCCCGATTGATTTTGATTTCCAATAGTTTTCCTCCTTTACAGACCCATCATTTCCCGAACCACCCGGTCTGCCATTTTTACAGTGCCAACCAGGATCAGCATATTAAATACCAGTTCTCCGATATAGCTCCAGACCATGGTAACAGCAGCGGCATTGAGATCAACAACAGGCGGTGTGGCAGCGAACAGAGAGAAGATGATGCAGCCCAGTACGATAATGGCTCCCTCCAAACACACAGCGGCATAGGATTTTACGAAAGAGATACCGATACTCTGGGTCGGCTCACCGGCGAATGCTGCCATGGGAACCGGAGCGATAGCGGTGTAAAGGTACAGCTTAAAGAACCGTCCGTACACCGTCATAATCATCACAAAGGACAGCACTGTGATCAGCAGACCGCCGATCAGTGTCACCGCCCATAAGGGGATCGATTCAAAGAATCCGCAGTCCTCCACCGCTGTGATAATCTCCGTTGGCAGCACAGCTTGCTGTGGAGATCCAAAACCGGCAGCAGACATTATGGTGGATATCAGTCCCTGGGCAATCGAAAACAGTGCGTTCATCAGCTCCAATCCATTGGTGACTGCCGCCTTTGCCAGTGCAAAGCGGACAAAGGCTTTCACAGCCACTTCCGGACGTTTCAGATCCGCAAAGGTGCCGCAGGTTTTCATCACTCCCATCACAAAGAACAGAACAATGAGCGCAAGGCCGATAGCTTTCACAGCACCATGGATGCCAACCATGACACCCCAGATGCTGCCGCCTTTGAATGCTTGCGGGGATTGCGTGACCAGTGTCCAGATCTCAGCCAGCTTTTCATTCCATGTGGTAAGTGCGTTCTGAAGGTTTTGTACGACCCAATTATCTGACATTTTTTCAACTCCTTCTAATTGGGATAAAAACGTCCATGCACAGTCACTACTGAACATGGACATAATCGACAGTCATACAGACCGCCATGGCAAAACTGGGAGCAATCCATGTGGACTGCTCCCAGCTTTCTCTTGACTTAGTTGTTACTTTCTTGGAATCTTGCAACCACTGCTTCATGGTTATTCTCTCGTAAGAATCGCTTCAGGAGGAAACCCAAGAAGTAGGGGAAAGTGTAGAGCTTTCCGTTGAATCCGATATTGCGGTTTGCCAGCTTGATGCCATAACAGATGTCGGAATACTTATCTTTGCCAATCAGTGCATTGAGAGAGGGGGTAGAGCCATCTATGGCCTTTACCTCTACAGGCACTAGGGAATCCGCATCCCGAACAAAGAAATCCATTTCCAGCGTTCCCTTTTCATTTCGGTAGAAGTACAGCGCATATCCCTGCTTTACCAGCATATCCGCAACCACATTTTCATAGATGGCACCCTTATAGGTGTTGAAGTTCTTATTGTTGCGAAGATCTTCCTGTACTTCTTCATCTAGAGAACCAATTAGCAGGCCGGTATCCCGGAAGTAGAGCTTGTAATTACCGGGATCATAGTTGCCTTTCAACGGCAGTTCCGGTTGCTCCATGCAATAGCAGACGTTGATAATGCCTGCATTATCCAGCCACTCCACAGTACCCACATAGTCCCGGTTGCGGGCATTCCGGGCGATTTTGGAAATCTGGAATTTCTTGTTGTCCTTTCCAAGAAAGGCAGGGATTTTGCGATATACGCTCAAAATTTTGCCTTTATCCAGGCCGGCAGCATACTTGGTGATATCCTCTTCGTAGTCCAGTAGGATCTGCTTCTGCATTTTCAGAGTTCCGCTGTAATGCTTCTGTTGGACAAAGGCAAAAACGATGGCAGGCATACCGCCCAGAACCATATATTCCCGGAAATTCTCCAGCATTACATCAAACTCCGTTTTTGTCAACGGAGTTTGAGAAAGCATACTCTGATACATGGCTTCAATCTGAGACTCCTTATAGCCCTTAGCCCACAGAAATTCTTCGAAATCCAGAGAGTACATCTCGATATCTTCCTTGGAGCCGACGCTATTGGATTCAATTTCATTGTAGTTGATACCCATGAGGGAACCAGAACAAATCACATCATAGCGTCCATCCAGACGGAAGGATTTCAGACTGGTAGCGCAGTTGATGCAGTCCTGTAGCTCATCAAAGAAGATAAGAGTTTCACCGGGGATAAATTCAAAGTTTGGATTCCGGAGGGAAATATTTTTGAGGATGGTATCCACGTCAAATCCGTCATCGAAAATATCCTTAAACTGCTTTTGCAGCACAAAGTTGATCTCCACGAGAGATTTATAATGCCCCCTTGCAAAATGCTTGATGGCTTCTGTTTTACCAATTTGTCTGGCACCTTTGATGATCAAAGGCTTATGGCCGGGAGTGTTTTTCCAGTCCACAAGAACAGCATCAATTTTTCGCTTTAACCTCTGCGCCATATTGCTCACCTCATAGTTTAGGATTAACAATACTGTATCACAAAATTTTAGTCCTTGCAAGGTTCTATTTCACAAAACTCCTGCTATATTTTAATATATTTTCACAAAATTCTCGACAACTTTCGACAAGTTTTCACAAAATTCCTTTTCTTGTCTAAGGCTTGATTCACATTTTTCTATTTTTATGCGATTAAACAAATGAAAAGTAGAAAAATGGGGCGAGAACTTTCCTATCAAGTGACAATATCAACCGGTAATCATGGTCAGAATTTCCTTGGCGAAGGTGATGATGATACCACCGGCCAGGGTCAGAAAACCGTTGGAACGCTGGGAAGGATCATGGGACTGCAGAGACAGGCCAACCTGGACAATGCCCCAGCCCAGCAGGATCATACCCACAGCCCGGATCATACCGAAAATGAAGGTGGACAGGTTGTTGACCACAGTGAGAGGGTCGCCCACTGCCGCAGCAGATGCAGGCATCGCAAGGCCCAGCACCATTGCTCCAGCCAGTACCGTGGAGCAGTAGAAGCGGAAGCCCCGCGTTACCTTGGGGGACATGGGGAGCTTTTCGGTTTTCTTTTCGATGTTCTTAATTGCTTTCATCTTTGTTTCCTCCAAATAATTCTGCTTCGATTTCCTCGTCGGAAAGAAGCTCAAAGTCGTTTTCAAAAATACTCATGGTGGGTGTGATTCTTCCCGTAGAAGAAGTCACGGACATAGATGCTACGGACAATTCAGTGCCGCCGTGGACATAGGGCGAACCGCCTTTTTCTGGGGTGTACTTCACATTGGGATGGTTCAGCAGGTCATACTTTTCGTCCATCACTGGCATCTCGCCACGGATGAACAACAGCGCATAACGGTTGTCCAGCATACGCACTTCCGCCGCATCCAGCAGTTCCCGTCCGGTGATCTGCCAGTTGGTGGAGTAGTTGCCGCTGCGTCCGGAGCTTTTGCCGTAGGTGTTCATATCAATGGTTTCTTTGCCCAGATAGGATTCGGCAATCATTTTATGGGTGCCGGTCTCATTGCCGCCCAGATAGAGAAATTCATCGCAGTTACCCAGAATGGATTCCCACTGCTTTTCAAACAAGTTCTTTAACTGGGCAATGTTCTGGATAATAATGGATACGAACACATTGCGGGAACGCATGGTTGCCAGCAGCTTGTCAAAATCATCGGGCAAGCTGACATTGGCGAACTCGTCCATCAAGAAGTGGACGGGAACCGGCAGCGCACCTTTGTACTTATCGTCTGCCAGACGGAACAACTGCTCAAAGGTGCAGCTATAAACCATGCTGACCAGAAAATTGAAGCTCACATCATGGTCGGGAATTAGGGCAAACAGGGCAACCTTTTTCTCTCCCAGGGAAGCAAGCTCCAGTTCATCGGTGGCAGTCAGAGCCGCAACAGAAGCCAGATTGAACTTTTCCAGTCTTGCCGCCAAAGTGATCTGAATGGATTTCAGAGTTTTGGCGCTGCCGGAATGGTAGTCCTTGTAATATTTCACGGCAATGTGGTCTGGGTTTCGCATTTCCAGCCGTTCAAAGAGTTCATCCAATGGGGACTGATAGGTGTCATCATCTTCCCGGACTTCACCGGCCCGGAGCATTTCCATAACCATGGGGAAGTTCTGTTCTTCCTCCGGTGCCTCATACAGCAAATAGAAGATGATAGCCGACAACAGCATGGATGCGGCGGTATCCCAGAAAGGGTCATTGGATTGGCTTCCCTTGGGAGTTGTGGCTTTAAACAGACTCGTTACCAGCTTCTGCACATCGTTATCCGTTTCCAGATAGGCAAAGGGATTGAAACAGTGGCTTTTTTCCATGGAGAGAAGATCCAGCACCTTGATTTCATAACCCCGTTTCTTTAAGAAGTTGCCTGTCATCCGAAGCAGTTCGCCCTTACAGTCCAGGACGAAATAGGAACAGCAGGCTTGCAGAAGATTGATAAGGGCGTAGAAACGGCTCTTACCGGAGCCACTGCCGCCGACTACCACTGTGTTTAAGTTGCGCCGGTGTTTTCTGCCGTCCAGACCCATGCGGATATGCTTGGTGAATACCTTGTTGGCTTCCGGGTCTTTGGCCCGGTACTTCCGGTTTATGGCACTTGCGCTGCCCCATTTGGCGGAGCCGTGTTCCTCACCTCTGCGGTAGTGACGTCGGGAGGACAAGGCAACACCGATACCCAGTCCATAAATGAGCATAAAAATAAGGACAGTTTTCTTACTGTCCTGGCATAGCTCAATATGAAATGGGGCCTCCATAGCCTTGGGAAAATGCTGTAGAATCTGCGGTAATCCACCGGACACGGCAGGAGCAAGCAGCAGCGCCAGCCAGATCACCGGGATCAGACCAAAGATACACAGAATCCGTATGGTACGGCTTTCATCGTTCTTCACGGACTTTTCCTCGAACCTTTCTGGTGGGGGCATCGATGGCTTTCAGAAGCACATCATCCACGGCATCGGTGGGACGGTTTTCACCGATAAGATCGTTACGCATTTCATTCAGCGCATTGATGACAACACCGTGTTCATACTTATCCAGTGTCAGAACACGCCTTTCCTCCTTTGCCATACATCATCGCTCCTGTTCCTTACCCTTGGGAGATCGGGTCTGTTCCAGCGCACGGGACATACGGGCAGAGATGCCGCTGGCAGCATCCCGCATTTCCGTCAGTGCCGCACGGACTTCCTGGGGCTTGCTCTCCCGGAAGGAAGTAGGAAGACGGGTGAAGTCATACCCAGACACATCAATTCCGTACTTCTTACAGAGCATATAGGAAGCACTGTAAGCGGCAAAGTCGGCATCGCTGCGGTTATAATCCTGCTTCATCCCGGCAAGCTCCACATGGGCCAGTTCCTTGGAAACACTCCGGAAAATATCTTCCGCTCCCATGTTCCGGACAACGAAAACCACCTGCTGATCATGGTCATACAAAGCACCGGCATTGTTGGGCAGGGCATCCACTGTCTGAATGGGTACGGGTGTGCGGCTGATCAGTGCTTTCAGAAGTACCCGGTCGTCCAGCTTCACAGCCGGAGCAGGACGAACCCGGCCTCTGGTCTGGGATACATCGAATACCCGTTTCACATCGTAGGAAGTGCCGGTGCCACCGTCAGTTCTATCATATTCCTTGCCGGGTTCCAGAATCCGGATACTGGTGGCTTTCTTCTGAACTGATGCACCGGCATCCTTCCAGCCGTCGAAGTCCTTAAGCTGTGTGGCCTGGGGCATCTGGGTAAGGATCAGTAGTGCATTGGTGGCAGAGTAACGGTCAAACCGGGACTGCACATCCAGATAGTCCCGGAATTTATTTCCGTCACCCTTGATGGCTTCCGCTGTGGAATCCGCAAGGGAATAAACTTCCTTGCGCTCCGCCTGCTTCTTTGCGGCCCAGGCTTCCTTGTCAAAGGTTTTATCCTCTCTGCGATACCCGGAGGATTGGCCTTCAAAAATATCATCGAAATTGCTCATGGTGTTACCTCACTTTCGGTTTCGGCTTTTTCTTGCCCGGATCAAGGTGGGATTGGATTGTGGGGACAGGCTGCTTCACAGGATTCTTGATTTCCTGTTGCTTGGGTGCCTCCGTCTTTTCCTGCCGTGCTGCCTTGATCTCCCGCAGTTCCTCCCGGACGGAGGGGCGGGATTTAGTAGTACCCTCGACGGTTTTCTTTTGCGTCCCGGAGATAGGCTCGGACGGAGGGCTTTTTTCCGTCTTTGCCGCCGTAGGGTTTTCCTGAGTCTGCTGCTCCTTCTGAATGGGCGCACCCAACAGTTCATCCAGAAGCAGATCTTCCGCATCCTTCTGGGGTGCTGCCTGTTCCGGAGGTGTGGGGGCAGATTCTTTCTCGGCACGGCTTTTCTCAATGTCATGCTTGATGGATGCAGTGTTCACTGTGGCCAACTTGAATCGTTCCACGATCCGGTTGATCTTGGACGCATCCTCGGCCCGGACCATCACATCCACCATGCCATCAGAAGATTTCTCCTTGCCCCGAAGGGCGCAGTAGACCACACCATAGCGCTTTGCTTCCGTGGCGAACTGCTTCAGATGATATTCGCTGATGGTGAACACCTTCAGTTCTTTGCCACTTTTCAGCATGGCACTGAGCCGCTGGTGGCCTTTGATCTTGTTCCGGTCTTTGTTTTTTGCGATGGTGTACAGAGCGGCGGCAATGTTCTTGGCGGCGGAGCCGGTGAGCCGGAGTGCTACTTCCGTGCCTTCCAGACTAAGCCTAACGATTTGTTCCGCTGCATCGCCTGCGTTGTTCATGCTCGGTTTTCTCCTTCCTTACAGATTGTTCTTTTGCTTTCTCCATTTGGATGTGCTCCAGAATCATTCCGGAGCGAAGGGCAATGTCGTTACATAGTTTCACCTCCCGGCGCAATGTTGCCAACTGACTGGACAGCTTGGTGATGGATTCCTTTACCTCAGCGCACTTTCCTTCATCTTGTTTTACAGCAACGCTTCGCTGCTGCTTATAAAGGGATTTTCGCTGTGCGGTGAGTTGATCGATCTGTGCTTCCAGTCCGTCTTTATATGAAGAAAGCTGCTGGTCAGTATCAATGCGATGCGTACCCAGCAGCCTTGCTTCCTGTGTGATTGTCTCCAGCTTAATGAGATCTTCCCGAAGAAGAAAATGGAGCCGTTTTCGGTTCTGCTGTTTTTCTTTCGGAAAGACGCCCAGCAGATAGCAGTAGTGAAAATATAAAGCCCGGAAGCCTGTGACCTTTCTGCGGTCTTTCCAGTTTCCGGACACTCGGTATTGTTTTCGTTTCGGGGCAGGTTCCGGGAGCGGCCTTACAGCTCTGGATTGCTCCAGAATGCGCCTGCGGATGCCCTCTAAGGTGTAGTCATCTCCAAAGTTTCGGGCCAGGCGGACGAACCGGGGCTTACCCGGTGGCCTTACGGAAATGTCCTTGCCAACTTTGACTTCATAGCCTTTCCGATGAAGATTCTCAAAGAACTGCCGCTCTGTCATGGACTGACGCAGGGCATCGTCTACATCACTTCTGACGATTCCCCGCCATGTGGGTCGCTGTTCCTGCTCGGCTCTCCATTCGCCGTACTGTTTGGATTTACCCGGCTGCGGATCTGCGATGACAGACAGACCGTATTCCCGGCACAGTTCATCTGAAATCCGTTGCATGTCGTGGTAATCCTTTTTGGTGCGGTGATATTTAATGCCATCTATTAAGGAAACAGTATTCAGCACGAAATGGTTATGCAGATGATTTGACTTATCAAGATGAGTAGCAACCACAACTTGATACCGATCACCCCATAGCCGCTCCGCTAGTTTCTTCCCAATCTCGTGTGCTATTTCCGGAGTAGCTTCACCAGGTGCAAAGGATTGATAGCCGTGGTAGGCAATAGTTCCATCCATTTTGCCAAACCGATATTTGACATCCATCATTTGTTTACGGGCTGTGCTGGGGTTGCAGTGAATACCGGATACATACCTTTCCATAACATCAATGTTCTCTGTGATTTCCTGTGTTTTATCACTGTTGATGGCATAGGAAATGACATCCTCCAATCCCTGATATTGGCGGTCTGTCATAGCATCTGATCTGTAGAATTTCGGATTGGTTGTTTTCTCCGGATTTTCAATGTAAATAACGACTTTACCCAACCAACCCATGACTCTCCAAATCGATGTAACAGCCATAACTTAACGATTCATGGGCTTGGGGCAAATGACGGCTTCAGAAATCTGAATTACTGCTTCCTCAAATTTCTGGACGGTAGAATCATATCGCTGCACATCGATAACATTCAGCGTGTGGGCTTTCTGGGCGATCTGGTTCAAGCTGTTGCCTATGCGATAGAGTTGTTGCATCATGGAATAGTAATCGGGTGGGGGCGCATCCTGTGGAACCACACCATTGATAAGGTGGCGCACATAAGCAGCAGAAGAAATACCGCTACGTTTAGCTTTCTTTTTTAATGTTTCTGCTTCCTTTTTATCCAGCCAAAACTGAATGTGTACATTACGTTTTCTCATAATCATTCCTCCATAAATTTAGGGGTTTCAGGGGGATTGCCCCTGACAAGTTGCCTTGTGGTATCACAAAGGCGATGCTTGCTGGTATAATGCAGATTCGTTCTCCCTCTGGGTCGAACGGTCTGTACATTCTGAAAATAAATCCGAGTATGAAAAAAGCAGCCTGTATTTCTACAAGCTGCTTTGCTGTATCTCGTATTTACTAATTCGTTTAACTCAGATTGCCGTTGGAATCACACTTGAGTGAAACACTGGTAGATACTTCATTTATTTTCACACCCAAAAGTTTTTGGCCTATTGCCACATTGGTTGCCGTAGCATTACCACTTCTTCTGGCATGTTTTGAGATTGTGTACCAATCTGAATCCTACACTGTAACGCTAAAACTTGCTAATTCACAAGCAGATATGTTTCCGGTGTATGCAAATGTTCCACTAATTGTAGCCATCTATTTTGTATCACCATGACTATCATAATACGTCTTGTTTTTGGAGTTTGATTTGGTACCCGGTGTACGCACAGGACTGCCGATAGTATACTCAGTCATATAACTGCTATCTTCAAATTACATAACAACATATTCTCCTGTAGTCTCTACTTCAAGGCACTCTAAACCTATCAATAACAACTGCAATCTAATAGAGTAGACTATAAAATTTGATTTACGCGAAATAATGTGCTTAGTTCCTTGCAATGTCCTGTGTTTGCACTGGTTCGCACAGGAATAGCAACATTCTTCATGGTCGATAATTCTTGAATATTTCCGCCCAACCATTTCGAATAGAAATCTTCTTGTACAGAATAGTACTGGATTCCTATAATAGGATTTTCTCTCCAGACAGTTTTGTCAAGAATATATTCCAACAAGAGTTGCGGAATAATATAATCAGGTCTAAAGTATATCTCATTTCCATTAACATCACTATTTCGATGTAGTGAAGTTTCCAAGACAATGGCTTCTCTATAGTCTTCATTGATTCTAGTTGAACATAGAAAAACAAGTGGAAATAGTTCCATAAAAACACGCTGGTCGGCCACATCCATTAATTCTGCGGATTTGCTAAATATGCTAGTTAAGTCTAATATGCAGTATGCCTTGTTTGGAATTACTTGCAATTCCGCAACATCTATAGGATTTTTTCTATGTCCTAATTCTCTCAAACACACATCAACAGATGTACCCATATATAAACATGGAAGTCCTGGGAAACTATATCTTTGACTGGAAACCTTTGTTCTTTTCTCGAATGGAATATGAAAAAATGCTTCGTTCCTTAATGGCGCGTCTGTTTTTCGTTCTCTTGCTCGATACAATTTTTGTTCTTGCAGCAAACAAATTAGAGGCGTAACATCAATTTTGTTCATTGCTTCAGAGAATAATTCATATGCAGAAGTATGTTGGCCGATATAATATTCTCTTAAAACGAGTAATAGATTGTTGGAAAACTCAGAAATTCTATTTGCTATTTTCTGTTCTAGATTATATCTATTTATACTACATATATAGCGATGTAAGAAAGTATCAATTTCATCAATGTACTTTGACGCATCAATTTGAAAGATAGTATATGAGTAAATTTCTCGAACAAATTCAGAAAACACAAGTTTTGATGGTGTAATTAGATTCTCTCTACTGATAGTCATTGCTTTTCCAATACTGTCACCGTAGTATGTGTACGCAAAGCTTGTACACAACTGAATTTCGGAATTTTCTTTTTCACAATTAGACAATTGGCACGGTGCCTCTTGTTCGACTAATTCGCTGTTACTCTGGTCGAGTATATTAATATCTACCTCTAGTGCTAAAGCCATTCTCATAAGAGCTTCGAGGGAAGGCTGCGTAGATAGATTTTCGATTCGCATTATTGTAGTGTGCGCTAACCCCGTCATTTGCGCAAGTTTATATAGACTTATTCCCTTTTGTAGCCGAACTTTCTGAAGTTCAACTACAATATCATCTATCTTATTGCTTACATATTCAATGATGTCAACACCATTTATGTAGCACAACTTGCTATTTTCTCTTTCTTGCTTCATATATGCTCACTCCATTTCTCATCTTTTTTAAGATATAGCACACTAACTCGCTCTTACACTGTTGTATTTATCAGGAATAATACGCAGGAAAAATATCACTTCTTCATTATCAATCTGAAACCATCTCATGAGAACCAATATGGGTTCTTCCCCGGGCTCCTGAAGAAGCAATACATAGTTAGCAGGTGCTTCAGAAGAGTTGGCTTTACGTAAGAAAGTGGTCCCTTCACAAGCCCTCAACCCCTGACGTTTCAGCAATGAGAGCTTGTGATCCTTTTGTCTCGAATATTTATTAGGAATAGATCTGAAAAAATCATCAATACGTTCACAAGGAACATAGAACTTCATTGTTGGTATCCCCCTTTCGAGATATGTGCATATATGCACATATCCTTATGATGCCAGAATACCACCACTTTCTGCTTTTGTCAATCTACTGAGAGAGACCCAAATCTAAACAAACTGTAAACAATTCTCGCTGTGTTTTTTTCTATTGTGATTATAAACAAAACATAGTGCAGAAGACGTCGAATCACGTATATTTTAAGTAAAATGTACCACAAGGACCTGTGATAACATGCTCGTGATTCAATGCACCTTCAAGGTGGCACAAAACAGCTACAGCCATAAAAACAGCCACAGCAGAACAAGTGAAGAAAAGAGTAGCATGAAAGCAATAATAGGAAGAGCAAATGGGCATCCAGTAATACACCACACTCATTTCGCTGTTGAAAACACGGAGCAAATCTCTAAGGGTGTTATTTTATGTGATGACCAGTACTATTTCTACATGCTCGAGGTACTTAAATTGTCCATATGTTCAAATCTGCCGAAAGTCCACAAATATTTATTAAAGGCCTAGCAAGTATAAAAAGCAGCTTGTATAATTACAAGCTGCTCCGTGGGTATTCAGTTATCTGTTCGTTTCTTTTGTCCGCCTCCTGCCTCTGGATCGTGTGGGAATCGCCAACAACTTTCGCACACGAATTTCCAAAATCTTTTCGATGGCTTGCAGATGTTCCTCCGGGAGATTGATGAAAGGATGACGCTTAAACTTGAATCCAATCATACGGCGAAGCTGCTCTTTCTGCTTTGCTCCCATGACCTCGGCACATACTTCTTCAAAAGAAAGACGGTAAGGATTGGTTCGCATCTTTGCGTATTCTTCCATAACGGAGAAGTCTGCCAGTTCCCTGCTTCCTGCATAACACAGGAGTGAAAGTCCGTTATCGAAGATAGGCGCAGGGGCAACGATCTTTCCGGTATGATTGTCACGCAGAACACCAAAGTTTCCGAAATGGCGATCTTCGTTGTAGATCAACGCATCGAACACCAGCATACTGCGGATCTGTTCACTGAACTCCGGCCCAAGGCTATCGTAAAACTCAAGGCATTTCTGGATGCCGCCGGTACGGACGATTCTTCCGATGGGAATATAGGAAGTATTTACATCGGTGAACAAGGCGCATTTGGAAGCAGTAATGCCTTTCCAATTTTCAAGATCATAATGGACTGCGTTAAGCTGCATGGTTTCAGCAACCTGCGATGCGTAATACTCGCAGTAGGGTTCCCGGCCTGCATTGGATGCACCGCTGGAACCACCTTTGTACAGGTAAATGCCATCACTTTCAATAAACCGCCATGCTTTCGGTAGCATACCATTGGTGGTGAGCTCTGGGGAGGTAGTAAAGGCTTCACGGTTTTGACCGGCTCCCGTATATGCCACCAATGCCAGCATTTCCGAAAAACGGTTTTCGTACAGATTATACTGCTCAAATTTGCCGGTGAAACCATCCGGGACGATCCAGTAGCTGTCATTCAATGACAGACCCTTACAAACATCAATGATGCCCTGTGTGTCATTATGGCTCAGACCCAGCGTTTTCAGAATCTCATCAACAAAAGTTCTGTTTTTGGGGATCACTCTGCGCTCCAGCCATTTGATAATGCCCTCGTCGGTGACTTCCATGTCCAAGGGAAGCAGATGTTTGTGTTTTTCATTAATCGTGATGATCTCTGCCACAAGGCCCTCCAGACCACGCTTCTCCATCACGAATCGCATAAGCTCCGTATCATAGATGCGGAGGCTGTAAATGTTGCTCATATCTTCCTCCTGTTCTTCTAAAGAAAGGGACACTTTTTTTCCCAAGGCTGCGGCAATTTTCAAGACCATATCCAAGGTGGGATTTTGGATGCCGCTTTCTAACCGGCAAATATTCGATCTCTGGGTTCCAATCATCCGGGCCAGTTCTGCCTGGGATATTCCCTTTTCCAATCTTGCTTCTACAAGCTGTGCTATAATTTCCTGTCTTTGCAAAACCACCCCTCCAATCTTTCTATTTGTTAAAATGTTATCATATATGATAACATTTTTCAATAGCTTATAATCGAATATTAGAGGGATTTTATCTTACCGTTCCTGTGCCTTGCCTTTCCGATGGGTGATGGGCAGGCCCAGCTTCATACATAAATAGTCATTGTAATCCTTACAGCTGGGCGGGGGCTGCACGGATACCTCGTACCTTTCGGAAAGGAGTGCCACCAATGCTTTGGCCATGTATCCGCCAGCTTTATCATTATCCAGGCGAAGAATGATCCACTTGATGTTGGGATACTCTGATAGATACTGGCTCAAGGTAAGGGGCAGGGAGCTTTCCTGCAGATTCGCTTTCGGCTTGTAGACACCTGCCAAGGATACAAGATGATCCCGCTGCCAGTTGCCGCCGTACTGCTACACCAGCGTGGCAAAGGATAGAAGATCGATGGCACTTTCAAACAGGTGTAGTGTTGTACTGCCTTGCGCCGGGATGCTGAATGAAAACCGTTTATCGCTGCCATTGGCTTCACCTATGAAGTCAGTGCCGATACCCCGGAGGTTGGCATACCGGGGCTTGTTGTATCGATCCAGGCCCACGAACACAACATTATGATGAGGTAGGCTTTCGTAGATCCTGCCAGTCTGAAAACAGTAGTCAATCAGTTCGGGGTCGATGCCCCGGCTGCGAAGATAGTTGAGAGCGTGGGTGGCGCAGCGGTTGGCCTTGGGCAACAGTAGTACCTTTGGTTTCTTGGCTTTTTCTGTTCGGGTAGTTGTGGGAGGGGTGTATGCAGCTACACCACTGATCCGTTCCACCGCTTCCACAAAGGGAACATCCTTTACCTTTACAAGATAATCCAAGGCATTGTAGCTGCCAAATCCACGGGAGAACCAGTACCATTTTCCGTTCGAGATTTTGAGAGAATCATGCTCACGGGTGCAATAGTGATTGCCGCCAATATGCACCAGTTCGTCCGGCTCAAAGGTACGCAGATAGGTCAGCAAATCCATCTGCCTTGCCCGTTCTATGGTTTTGGGTGGAATGAATGGCATATTGAGGCCTACCTTTCTGCTCTGTGAGCTGCTGCAAATTCAGCTCGTAGCACTTCACCAGAACGAGCTTCAACTGCGTTCCAGATTTCTTGCTGTTGCCTGCTATGTTCCCACCCTGCGTATTTGTTATAGATGTCTGCCAATGGAGTGGAGCATTTCAGCAGAGCCTTGGCCCGTGCACTACTCAAATCATTGGTTTCCATAGTCATTAGGATACTCTCCCGGCAGATGTACTCGCTGGCATGATCTAGAATCTCAGTAGGAGGTAAGGTAAGCAGATAAGCCTTGTATTGCTCCTGCTCTGCGTACATTTTTTGATATAGCTGCGTTTTTAGCATTACGTTGATCATTTTATCAACTCCTTTGAAAAGAAAAAGTCGATTGACTATCAGATAGAAAGCCAACCGCCTATATTTTTGTCACTATTGTTAGACTGATTGGTAATAAAACCTGAAATTCGACAGGCTTACATCAAGCAGATAGCGAAAATATGTTCACAGAATATTGATGATTACATATTACATTAATACTATAATATTCCATATTTCTTGCATTAAGGAGAATTTATGGAGTCAATATTTGATAAATTACTAGAAGAGTATAGCATATTGTATCAGAAGTATTATAAATCTGCTTCCTTCAAAGATTTGCCTAAATGTGAACAAGTTTTCCTGGCTGTTGCATCATTCATGCTCGTAAAAGGGTTTTTTCAACTTACAACAGGTGGTGTCATCATATTTAATGCAATTATAGATATGGTCATTGCCGGAGTTTTACTTTTTTGTATTACAAAACTCCCCAAGATTCCTAGAAGATATACCAATCAACAAAAAATCAATGAACTGCAAGAGATTCTGACTCAAAATGGAATGAGCAGCTCAAATACTGGTTCTATTACTGTAATTAATGAATACTTAACACGAAAAATCAACAAACCAAATCCTTATGATTCATTAAAGAAAATGTTCCACCTCATAGCCACAATTCTTTCAATCACCATTCCAACCATTTTATCTGTAACTGATGTTTCCCTTAATTTGAACGATGCCAAAATCCTGATTGGTTCTATTATTTTGCTAGTTGTTGATGGAAATCTCCTGGTTTATGCATTTTATACTCTTCTGGAGACACGCATAAATAAGAGCAAAATCATCATGCAACAATTTTTGGATGACCTATCCGAACTACAACTTATCAACAACATAGAACAATGCATTTAATTTTTAGCCGCATGGATTGCCATGCGGCTAATTTTATCGCTCTTGTTCCCGTTGTTTTTCCTTTTCCTGTGTTTCTTCGGGGCCGTCATATAGTATAGATCGGTCTTTCTGATCCATGTTCAGCAGGATATTCAGCTCCTTTAACCGTGCGGACTTCTCAGCCAGTTCCTTTTCTCTCGCAAAAGGTGTTTCCATCTCGGCTTTGGCATTGGCAAGCTGGGTTTGAGTGTCTAGCAGCACAGTTTGGTATGCTTCCAGTTCCTTTGCCATTCCGTCCACCACATTGTCCATGCGGGTAATGTTGCCGTAAATATCGGCACCCAGGCTGATGGTGTGGGACATGGCACCCTTGATGGTCAGCTTGTAGTCTGTATTGGCGGCAATATACTGGAGAGAAAGAGAGAAACCCCGGTACTGTCCCAAATGGACAGGTTCGGAGCCTTGAAGATCGGTGCAGGCACTGATGATGGCACGGCCTGCAGCTTCTTTTTCGGTATGGGGAGTGCCGTAAATCTCCATGCCTACGAAGTTCTCTGTGGACTTGGGATGAGCCTGCGCTGTTGCCACATCCTTTTCATAGCCTGCAATCTGTTCTTTCAGTTCCGCAATCTTTGCCGGGTATCTGCGGTACACCATATTTTCCAGAGAAAACCGCTGATTCAGATGGTTGGCTTTCAGCATATTCAGCTTGCTGACTTCTACATCCAGATTGCACTTCTCAATGATCAGCGGATTGCCGGTGGCAAGTGCCTTGATCTCAGAATAGCTCAGAGCGGTTTCGTCCACATCATCTGCAATACGGGCCGGGGCCTTACTGGTCATGATCTGGGCAATGAACTTCTGCTTGTTTTCCACCAACTGATACAGGTACGCATCAAAGGTGTTCTCTGTAACATAGCGGAAGATCTCGACCTCCGGATTCTGGTTACCCTGCCGGACGATACGGCCCAGCCGCTGGGCAAGGTCAGAAGGACGCCACGGACAATCGACGTCATGAAGTGCTATGAGTTTATCCTGACAGTTTGTACCTGCACCCATTTTTGCGGTGCTTCCCATAAGAATACGCACCTGACCGGAGCGCACTTTGGAAAACAGTTCTTTCTTTCGTGCTTCGGTATTGGCATCATGGATGAAAGCGATTTCTTCCGGTGGGATTCCCTTTGCAACCAGTTTCTTTTTCAGATCGTCATAGACATTGAAGCTGCCATCACTCTTTGGTGTGCTGAGATCGCAAAATATCATTTGCGTGCTTCTCTGATCCTGTGTGCGTTCCCAGATACTATAGACATTTCTGGTGCAGATGGACACCTTACCGTTTTCTTCATCCGGTGCCAATGGCTGCACCAACCGCATATCTAGAGCCAGCTTCCTGCCGTCATTGGTAATGCGGAGCATATTATCCACACTGGGGTCAACCTTTCCGGCACGAATCTCTTCGGC
Source organism: Faecousia sp. (assembly GCA_045576415.1). Classification (GTDB taxonomy): domain Bacteria; phylum Bacillota; class Clostridia; order Oscillospirales; family Oscillospiraceae; genus Faecousia. The sequence continues at coordinate 23,586 of JAZNGJ010000021.1, forward strand.
CCGGTCAGCAAGGGACTTGATCATATCCTGCTGCATGGGAGAGGGCTTGATAACCTCTGTGTGGAAGTTGGCCTTGGGAACGGGCAGCTTCAGCATATCCGCTGTCTGAATGTCCGCAACCATCTTGAAGGTGGACATCAGCTCCGGGAGGTTGTAGAACTTGGCAAACCGGGTCTTGCTCCGGTAGCCGGTTCCCTCCGGGGACAACTCGATGGCCGTGATGGTTTCACCGTAGTTTGCCGCCCAGTCATCGAAGTTCAGCAGTCCCATTTCCTCCAGAGTGCTGTACTGCAGATACCGCTGAATGGTGTAAAGCTCCACCATACTGTTGGAGATCGGTGTTCCGGTGGCAAAGATAACACCACGGCCCCCGGTGATCTCGTCCAGATACTGACACTTCATAAACAGGTCAGAGGACTTCTGTGCTTCCGTCTGGGCAATACCGCCCACATTCCGCATTTTCGTTGCAAGGAACAAATTCTTAAAATAATGGCTCTCATCCACAAAGATACGGTCAATACCCAACTGCTCAAAAGTAACCACATCGTCCTTGCGGCTCTGGTCGTTCAGTTTCGCCAGCCGGTTCTCCAGAGATTTCCGTGTGCGCTCCATCTGTTTGATGGAATAATTCTCTGCATGGTTTCGCTTGGCTTCCCGGATACCGTCCAAGATGCTGTCGATCTGCCGCCGCAGGATGGCTTCCTGCCGCTCCTTGGACATGGGGATCTTCTCAAACTGGCTGTGACCAATGATAATGGCATCATAATCACCGGTGGCAATCCTGCCGCAGAACTTCTTTCGGTTCTTGGTTTCAAAGTCCTTCTTGGTGGCAACAAGGATATTGGCAGAGGGGTATAGCTGGAGCCATTCTGCCGCCCACTGCTCTGTGATATGGTTGGGAACCACGATCAGAGATTTGGTACATAGGCCGAGCCGCTTACTCTCCATAGCCGCTGCAACCATTTCAAAGGTCTTGCCG
>JAZNGJ010000022.1:0-31368 GCA_045576415.1 Faecousia sp.
GGTAACGATACATACGTGGGTGGGGGAGAAGGCCTGACACATAATACAGGTGTAGAAGGTGTCAACAGATTCGTCGGTCATGGAAGCAAGTCTTGCGTCACGAGCGTTGAAGATCTCGTTAGCCTGAGCACGCAGGCGTAACGCCTCTGGGCATGAGCTTCTCCGAGATGGCTTCTATGACAGGTGGCGGTGTGCAGACTCCCGGCTTTATGGGCCACGGTAAGCACTTCATCTCCTCCAAGAAGTTCATCGCAGCCGAAGGCGGCCCCGGCCGTATCGTCTGGATGCCCAAGATGCTGAAGGATCAGATGCGCGAGCGTCTGGATGCTACCGCTCTGGAGATGTACGGTGTTGAGAACTTCACCGATATGGTGGCTGACGAGACCATCTGCACCGAGGATCCCGAGGAGCTGCTGAACTACCTGAGCGAAGTGGGTCACCCCGTTCTGGGCTTCGAACCCTTCGATATGTGATTCGGCAAAGCAATCAAATAATGAGAGGGAGCGGATATCCGCTCCCTCTTATTTATGCCGGTTTATGCTTTATAGTTTGTAGGGCGGGGGCTTGCTCCCGCCGCCAATATGAACGACTCTTGGAATTGGTTGCATGTCTGCAGTGTTTATGATATCATGATAACGGTGATATGCATGGAAAATCGGTTCGCGGAAAGAAAACATACCCGCATGGCGCATTATGATTACAGCACTGCCGGTGCATATTATGTTACGATCTGTACCCATAATCGGCGCTGTCTTTTATCTCGTGTTGTAGGGCGGAGGCTTGCTCCCGCCGAAACAGAGCTTTCGGTATACGGTAAAATAGCGCAGGAACAGCTGCTCTTACTGGAGAAAAGGTTTCCTTTGTTGAAGGTAGATCAGTATGTGATCATGCCCAACCATATTCATGCGGTGTTGATTTTGGAGGAAACGGCGGGAGCAAGCCCCCGCCCTACGCTTACAGATATAGTCTGCGCATATAAATCCCTGACGACAAGAGCATGTAAAAAGCTGCTTCCTATAAACAAATTGTTTCAAACCTCGTTTTACGAGCATGTGATCCGCGGGCGGGAAGACTACAAAGAAATCGTTAAATATATTGCAGAGAACCCCTCAAGGTGGGAATCTGACAATCTGTACCTGGCTGATTAGTCCATACTCGGTCAACCAAAGCCAATTTGCAGTGCCTGTCCACGCTGTATGGAAAATAGTTCTTGACAAAGGGACTGTTTTGTGGTTTAATACCTCTAACATGAGAAACTGTTGAAGCGGAGATAACGCTGCATAGCGCATCCACAGAGAGTCCCCGGTGCTGAGAGTGGGGCGAAAAGCGGAGCAGCAAATGGACCGCCGAGGGCGGAGAGAACGGGTGAAAGCCTCAGTATCTTCCGACGCGTTGCCTGCGTTATGGGGCTGCAGTGTGTTGGCACTGTGTAAAGCGGCCGGCTTTCCGGCAATCAAGGTGGTACCGCGAATAATGTCATTATTCGTCCTTGGCAGGTATATTCTGCCCGGGGCGCTTTTTATTTTCAGGAGGGAAATGTTATGAAGCTTAATAATGTGGATTTTGAAACCTATTTCCGGAATTATCCCGATGTAAACGGTTATTTTGGCAAATACGGCGGCGTATTTGTGGAAGAAAAGCTGAAAAAAGCCATGGCGGAGATCACCGAGGCCTATTTCACCATCTGCCAGTCCCGCAAGTTTATCGCGGAACTACGGCGCATCCGCAAGGAATTCCAGGGTCGGCCCACCCCGGTGACCCATCTGGAGCGGCTTTCCAATGCCATGGGCGGCCGGGTGCAGCTGTATGCCAAGCGGGAGGATCTGAACCATTCCGGCGCACATAAGCTGAACCACTGCATGGGCGAAGCCCTGCTTGCCAGCTACATGGGCAAGAAGAAGGTCATCGCCGAGCCCGGCGCCGGTCAGCACGGCGTGGCACTGGCTACGGCAGCCGCCTATTTTGGCCTTGAGTGCGACATTTACATGGGAAGCGTGGATATCAAGAAGCAGGCACCCAATGTGGCAAGAATGAAGATCCTGGGCGCTAACGTCATTGAGGTCACCCACGGCCTGCAGACCCTGAAGGAAGCCGTGGACGCCGCCTTTGATGCCTACAGCAAGGAATATGAAAGCGCCATCTACTGCATTGGCTCCGTTCTGGGCCCCCATCCCTTCCCCATGATGGTTCGGGATTTCCAGAGCGTGGTTGGTATCGAGGCCAGAGAGCAGTTCATGGATATGACCGGCCATCTGCCGGATGCCATTGTCGCCTGCGTGGGCGGCGGCTCCAACGCCGCAGGTTTGTTCTCCGGCTTCCTCAATGACCCTGTGGACATTTACGGCATCGAGCCCCTTGGCCGGGGCCCCAAGCTGGGCGATCATGCCGCCAGCCTGAAATACGGCACCGAGGGCATCATGCACGGCTTCAACAGCATCATGCTGAAGGACGAAAACGGCGAGCCTGCTCCCGTTTACTCCGTTGCCAGCGGTCTGGATTACCCCTCTTCCGGCCCGGAACACGCATTTTTGCAGGAGATCGGCAGAGTCAAGTACGATGTGATCGATGACAATGAGACCATCGACGCATTCTACAAGCTGGCCCGGATGGAGGGCATCATCCCCGCCATCGAGTCTGCCCACGCCGTTGCCTACGGCATGAAGTTAGCGAAGACCATGGAGCACGGCTCTGTTCTCATCAACCTCTCCGGCAGAGGCGACAAGGACATGGACTATGTCATCGAAAACTACGGCATTCCCGAATAAAGGAAAACGGGCGCGGCTAAGCAGCGCCCGTTTTTTGTGCAAATAAAGCGTGTCATTGCGAGGAGGGCAAAGCCCGACGTGGCAATCTCCCGGCACCATCCATCGAAATACTGCGCAGAACCGTAGATTGTACCGGGAGATGCCCACGGGCCTTGCGGCCCTCGGAATGACAATTTTTGAGGTTTGAAACGAAAGAGCGGACGTGCATTGCACGCCCGCAAATATATACTTTAATCCACTTCGGACATTTCCATTTTCAGTTCCTTCTTGGGGATCAGGAAATGACGGGTAGCAAACAGGCCCGCGATGCACAGCACGCAGACGAGGATGGTGATAGGATCATCGTGGCTGAGGATGACATGGCGGGAAATAGCCACGATCAGCACTTCCAATGTGTTGGCGGGGGTCATGTCCACCAGCATGCGCACGAACTCCAGACCCACAACGATGGTCAGAATGTTGTGCAGGAAGTTATTCAGCGAGGAAAAGTAATCGGCCTGGGTGAACATTCTGTATACTTCCAATCCCAGCATGCCGATCAGCACGATCAGCGTCAGTACGGCAATGAGAAATTCCAGAACGTGCAGGATCTTACGGATGACGGTCTCAACTTTTTTATGCATGGGGCAGCCTCCTCCTGTGTGATAACTCCATTATAGCGGATTTTTCCGGAAAATGGAAGCGTATTTGCAAAAGTGTTCCGTAAATTCTTAAGGTTTTCTTATATTTTAGGGCAACGGCTTGACTTTTCTATCACCAGAGCGTATAAATTTAACCAAAGTTGAAAGGGGGAGACTGCCATGAAATGGGGTTCCTTTGGCGCTGTTCATATTGCCACCCTGGCGGTGGGCGCCGCTATGATCGTTGGTCTGTATTTTGCCTTGAAGAATGCACCCCGGAAGGTGCAGCAGTGGGTTTTGGGGCATCCTGTCCTTATCCGGCATGGCGGCGGTGGTTTTTAACCTTGTGACATGGGGTTCTCCCCTGGAATATCTGCCGCTGCACCTGTGTTCGCTGAATGCGCTGGTGCTGCCCTTTGCGGTGTTTACCCGCAATAAAACACTTGGAAATTTGCTGCTGCTTTGGAGCCTTGGCGCATTGGCAGCGGTGGTGGTCAATACCGCGCAGGCGGATTTTGAAGTTTTCAGCGCCACCTTCTGCTTCTATTTCTTCCCCCATGTGCTGGAATTCGGGATCCCCATTCTGCTTTTCAAGCTGGAGCTGGTGGAAAAGGACGAAAAGTGCATTGGTTCGACCCTGTTGATCACGGTGGCGGCCTACACGGCGATCCATTTTATCAACATGGGCACCAACGCATTGTGCGCAGCCAATGGGATCTTGAACCAGGCGGGGGAGCTGCTGCGGGTGAATTACATGTATTCCCTGGTGCCGGAGATCCCCCTGATGCAGGCTTTTTACGGTCTGATCCCCTATCCGTATTGGTATCTGTACTGCGTGATTCCCATTGTGGCGGTGTATCTTCTGATCGTCTATGCGCCCCAGCTTCTGCGCCGGGTGAGGAAACAGAAAATTGCGTAAATCAAGGCGGCTGCAACTGCAGCCGCCTTTCATTATGCCTTGAAGTGCTGTTTCATTTCTTTTTTCGCGGCTTCGATCTCTTCTTTCAGTTCCCGGGCACTAACCCGGAGAACACCGGAGCGCAGCGAGCTTAACTGCACCAGCGAGTCGGAGGTGGCGACCCGCACCTGATAATTGCTGCCGATCTGGGCGGCGAGGGACTCGATATAGCTGTCGCCGGTCTCGTTTTCCTTGGTGAACACCACCTGGATGTTGTGGTACTGGGTCTTTTCCCCGGGGTTGCCCTTGACCTTGTAGCCGTCAAACACCAGCACAATGCGGCACTTTTTGAAGCCTGCGTAGCTGCTTAGGGTGTCACACAGCTGCCGCCGGGCGGCTTCCAAGTCCTCTTTTGCCACGGCGGCCAGTTCATCCCATGCAAAAATAATGTTGTAGCCGTCCACGATCAGATACTGCTGCCGCAGAGGGCGGATGGAAACGGTGTCCGTGGCGGGGCGGTTACGGATTTCGCCAAGCTGGGGGCGCTTGATGGGGCCGAATTCCCGCTCCATGATGGCTTCCAGTTCCTTGTCATCCAGCTGGAGATTGCGAGTGATGATCTGGGGTTCTTTTTCGGTCTTCAGACCGCTTTCCAGATGCATATATTCGGAAACTTCGTTCCATTTTACATGGAAACCGGCGCCGTGGGCGCAGAAAACGGAGTCCGGCGTGTTCTCCAGATCCGCTTCCGGATCGTAGCCGATGGCTTCCAGCACGGCTTCCGTATTGTGGCAGGGAGCGTAGCCCTGCATGGCGGTCTGCAGCCGGCCCCTGCCTTGGGTGTAGGCGGGCACGGTCTGGGCATAGTCGCCCAATTCCGACGCCGGAACCGTGCCCTTCAGCACGGAAAAGCCGCCCACAGGCTCCGGCGAATCAAATTCGCCGCCCATAGCGCGGATATCCGTGATGGCGCGTCCCACATTTTCCGTGGGAACGGTGAGAATGAAGCGGTACCAAGGCTCCAAAAGCACGGACTTTGCCTGCATCAAGCCCTGCCGGATGGCACGGTAGGTGGCCTGCCGCATATCGCCGCCCTCGGTGTGCTTCAGGTGGGCTTTGCCGATGAGCAGCGTTAGCTTCATATCGGTAATGGGTGCGCCGGTGAGGACGCCCCGATGGACTTTTTCGGACATGTGGGTAATGATCAGCTTCTGATAAACGAAATCCAGCACATCCGTGGGACAAACAGAGTCGAACACAAGCCCAGTACCCCTGGGCAGAGGTTCCAAAAGAATGTGGACTTCGGCATAGTGGCGCAGAGGCTCAAAGTGACCCACGCCCTCCACGGTATTTGCGATGGTTTCCTTGTAGAAGATCCGCTGATCCTCCAGAGTAACATCCAAATCAAATCGCTCTTTCACAAGGCTCTGGAATACCTCCAGCTGGACCTTGCCCATGATCTGCACATGGATCTGACCGCCCTCCCACAGGATGTGGAGCTGGGGATCTTCCTCTTCCAGCAGACGCAGCTTGGGCAGAACCGTCAGAGGGTCTCTGCCCTGGGGAAGGCTGACCCGGTAGGTCATCACCGGCTCCAAAACCGCTTTTGCGGCGCTTTCCGCAGCGCCGAAGCCCTGCCCCGCGTAGGTGGCGGACAGGCCGGTAACGGCAACGGTCTGACCGGCAAAGGCGGTTTGAACAGCGGTAAATTTCTCGCCGGAATAAAGGCGAAGCTGCAGGGGTTTTTCTTCCAAAGCTTCTCCTTTTTGGTTTACATAACTTATGGGAGACCGGACTTCCAGTGTCCCGCCGGTAATTTTCATCCACGTCAGCCGGTTCCCCTGAGGATCCCGGGATATCTTGTATGCCCGCGCGCCGAATTCCGGGGCGCGATGGGGTCTGGGAGCGTAGCGATCGAGAACTTCCAGAAATTCGTCCACGCCGCTTACTTGCAGCGCAGAACCAAAGCAGCAGAGGAACACCTTGCGCTGCTCCACAAGACCCCGGATATTGCCGTCGGTGACGGTGCCGGTCTCAAGGTAGGTTTCCAGCAGCGCCTCATCGCACATGGCGCAGGCTTCTTCCACATCTCCGGCAGAAAAATCGATGCAGCCGGCGCTCAGCTGGGACTGCAGCTGCTTCAAAACAGAAGCTTTGTCCGCGCCGGGCAGATCCATCTTGTTGATAAAGAGAAATACGGGGATCTCATACCGTTCCAGAAGCTGCCACAGGGTTATGGTATGGGCCTGCACGCCGTCGGTGCCGCTGATGACGCGGATGGCGCAGTCCAGAACCGGCATGACCCGCTCCGCTTCCGCGGAAAAATCCACGTGACCGGGGGTATCCTGCAAAGCGACGCACAGAGAATCGGTCTCCAGCAGAGCCTGCTTGGAAAAAATGGTGATTCCCCGCTGGCGCTCCAAGGCATGGGTGTCCAGATACGCGTCGCCGTGGTCTACCCGTCCCAAGGTGCGGCGGCTGCCGCTGCGGTAAAGCAGAGCTTCCGACAGGGTGGTCTTGCCGGCGTCCACATGAGCGAGCATTGCAGCACATAGGGGTGTTTTCTTCTTATTTGGTGCCTGTTCGCCCATAAAAATAGCCTCCCTTTGTGAAAACTTTTCTGCATTGTATCACAAAGGGAGGCAATAGTCGAGATATATTTTATTGGTATGCCGGAAGGTTCGGACAGCTATGCAGGCGCAACGCCCCTTCCGATGCAAGGCTTCCTGTGAATAAACGCGGGGATTTATTCGGCTGTGTAAATCGCACGAATGATATGACGATGGATGTAGTTGGTTGCCAGAGAGCACTTTCGCACATGCTGGGTATAGACACAGCTGATACGATTGTTCGGATCAATGAGAAGCAAGCTGCCGGCGGCACCTTCCCAGCCAAACTCTCCGGGTTCACCGCCGTTTCCGTCCCGATTCTCCTCAAAAGTACGCACACCCAAACCATAGCTGTAGTTGAGCAAATGGGGCCATGCTCTGTGCAGGGATTTTTTCTGAATGTCATTGAAATGGCTTTGACGCATCAGGTCAATGGAGCTTTTGGTCAAAAGGCAATATCCATCGGCAGTGGTACCGCCATTTGCCAGCACATCACAGAAGCGCATCATATCATCCAGCGTACTGGCCAGACCGCCACCACCGGATTTAATGGAAGGATTGAATACAAATTCGTTCCCTTTGCCGATATCGTGGAAAGTAATACCGTCACTGTCCATCATATACTGGGCAGCCAGGCGGTATGTGTCGTCCTCTTTGGGTGAAAAACCGGTGTGTTCCATGCCAAGGGGATCAAAAATCTCTTTTTGCAGGTATGCGTCAAACCCAATACCTGTAACGATTTCTATTACGGCAGCCAGTACATCGTGGCTGAAGCTGTACAGAAAGTCGGTGCCCGGTTCAAATTTCAGAGGTACTTGGGCCTGCAAGCGGGCAAAGTCCAGGGTTCCCAATGAAGGATCCGCCTTAAAGCACTGTACCTGGGGGACGGTCACATCATAGGAAAGACCGCTGGACATCCGCAGCAGGTCGTAAATACGCATTTTGTTTTTTGCAGGGGCTGTTTGTACGGCAGTGCGGGAAGCGACACCTACAAACTCGGCCTTCAGCGGGTCATACACGCAGGTATCTTTGCTCTGCAGTACGGTAACATCCGAGAATTCCGGGATATAGGTTTCAACCAGGTCATAAAGTCCCAGCTTCTCTTGCTCGATCAGCCGCATAGCAGCTACGGCAGTAACCACTTTGGAGCAGGAATACATCCAATACAGGTCGGTGGCGGATACCGGACGGGAATTCTCATAATCGCTGAAACCCTGCCCATAACGGAAAATCGTTTTTCCGTTTTGACGGATCTCGCAGTCTGTGAAGGGCACGATTTGCTTGGGAATGGAATCGAAGAATTTTTTTAGAGCAACGGTATCGATCATTTTAGAGCAACTCCTTATCATTTTTTGTGAGAAAGGCATATTTAGATGGAGCAGCGTGGTATTCATCTGCCTGCGTCCACATGGGCAAGCAGACCGGCGCAAATATTCACTTTCGCCTGCTGATCCATTGGGAAGCTTCCTTTCGTAAAGTGGTAAATGATCGTTTAGCTTAGTAAGCGGCGCACTGAAAAAAGAAGCATGTCATTGCGAGGGCAGCTATGCTGCCCGTGGCAATCTCCCGGTACCATCCATAGAACTGCTGTGCAAGACCAGAGATTGTACCAGGAGATTCCCACGGCCCCTTTGGGGCCTCGGAATGACATGGTAGACGGAAGATTGCCGCATCATTTGTTCTGCTACCGTAAACGCTCATTTATTGGTTATTGGACATAGCTGCGTAAGCGATCTGGGCTGCCGCAATGTCCTTGGTGCATTGCATCTGCCACAGGAGCACTTTTTCTGCCAGTGTGTGCACCAGTTGTAAGAATCGCTGTTCCTTGCCGGGATCCAGCGGCTGGTAGCTTTGCGCCCGGAGCATGGGCAGCAGGCCTTCCTTTTCTGCTTTTTCGATGCGGTTTTCCTTGCCCCGCTCCAGAAGGCAGATGCCCCGCAGGGGCACAGTGATATTGGTATCCAGCCCGTGCTTGCCGCTCCAAGGCGAGCCGCAGGCGAAAACGCCGTCTTTCGTGATCCGGATAAAGGGCTTGTCATCATTGACCATCACGGCACGATCCCCAAAAAGCTCCCGCCACAGCCGGGTGTGGGTGGATTTTCCTGTGCCGCAGCGGGCGGTAAACAGGTAGGCATTCCCATCCACAGCAACGGTGCTGCCGTGAAGAAGCAGCGTGTCCCGGTCAAAGAGGTATTCCGCGAATTTCCGCTGGATCGCCGCCCGCTCCAGAAAGGGTTCGGTGAATTTGCGGACACGGAAACCTTCTTCCAATGCCTCTTGAAGCAGCGCATCTGCCTCAAATTCCAGATCCTGCCGGGTGACCACAGCGTCAAAATCCGGCGCTTCCTCCGTCAGATACGGCCGGAAAAAGGCCGGGGTGCATTCAACCAGGCCGCGGACGGAAGCGGTATGCCCCGCAATTTTCATTTGAAACTCCGGCATCCCGATCCCCCCTGCATGTTTTTTACAGTATACCACAGCCGCGGAAATTCGTCGATATCCAAAATCCCATTTTGAAGAAAATACCCGGCGGTTTTCTCCCGCGAGGGGACCGCCGGGTATTTGCATTATTTGGTTAATGTACCCAGAATGCCGCGGATCAGCGACTTGCCCAGCTCGCGGCCGATGGTATTGGCAGCGGAGGACATGGCCTTGCTGAAGATGGAGTTGGTCTTCCGGGAAGATGTGGTCTTCTTGCGGGATTCCTTCTCGGCTTCCTTCCGTTCCTTTTCCTTCCGCTCCTGCTCCTCCTGCTCCCGAGCCTCCTTCTCCGCCTCCTGCTGAAGCTGGGTCAGCTCTTCATAGGCGGATTCCCGGTCCTCGGTCCGGGAATAGCGGAAGTACAGGGGGTTCTGCTTTATGTTCCTGTCGATTACATCCTGCGCCACAGCCTCCATGGAGCTGCGGGGCGGCAGAATACCGGCCTTCTCCACAATGGTGGGAATGCCCTTTTCGTCCAGCACGGATACCAGCGCTTCTCCCACACCCAAAGCCTGCAGCGTCTCTTCCGTATCAAACCGGGGATTGACCCGGAAGGATTGGGCGGCGGCCCGAAGAGCCTTCTGATCCTTGGGCGTATAGGCCCGGAGGGCATGCTGGACCCGGTTGCCGATCTGGCCCAGCACGGAATCCGGCAGATCCGAGGGTACTTGGGTGATGAACCAGACGGAAACGCCCTTGGAGCGGATCAGGCGGACCACCTGCTCCACCTTCTCAACCAGCGCCTTGGGCGCATCGTTGAACAGCAGGTGCGCCTCGTCAAAGAAGAAGGCCAGCTTGGGCTTCTCCAGATCGCCGGCTTCGGGGAGCATCTCATACAGCTCGGAAAGCATCCACAGCAGGAAGGTGCCGTAGAGCAGAGGGTGCTGGAACAGCTCGCTGCATTCCAGAATGTTCATAACGCCCTTGTCGTTGTCATCCCAGTCGATCCAGTCATCCAGCTTCAGGTCCGGCTCTCCGAAGAAAATATTGCCGCCTTCGTCCTCCAGTGTCAGCAGGCTGCGCTGGATAGCGCCTACGGATTGGGGGGAGATATTGCCGTAGGTCAGCTTGAACTCCTTGGCATTGTCACCCACATACTGGACCATGCTGCGCAGATCCTTCAGATCGATGAGCAGCAGACCCCGCTCGTCCGCGATCCGGAATACGATCCGCAAAACGCCGCTCTGGGTATCGTTCAGACCCAGCAGGCGGCTCAGCAGCTCGGGGCCCATCTCGGAGATGGTGGTGCGGACCGGCAGGCCCTGCTTGCCGTAAACATCCCAGAACCGGACGGGATAGGCGGTGTATTCGAAATTCTCGATGTGCATATTGTCGATGCTGCGGCGGATGTGCTTGGTCTCCTTGCCTTGGGTGCACATGCCGGACAGGTCGCCCTTGATGTCCGCCAGAAAGACGGGGACGCCCATATCGCTGAAGGACTCCGCCAGAACTTTCAATGTGACGGTTTTGCCGGTGCCGGTGGCGCCGGCGATGAGGCCGTGACGGTTTGCCATGCCAGGCTCCAGATAAACGGGGTTTTCGCCGGTGGCCAGCCAGACTTTATGGGTTTCCTTAAGATACATAGGAATGCCTCCTGGTTCGTTTTCTTTCATTCTAGCACAGGGAAGAAGGGGTTGTCCATTGTTTTTTCCCCGGGGGAAGAAAATCGCGGAATTGGGTCATTTGGTGGTCAGATTGGTGTTGTTTTTGGGCTTTTTCTGCTGATTCAGCCAGGTATCCATCACCATGCTGTGGGGCAGCAGCTTTACGAGGCGCACCTGCATCCGCACGGGGAAACCATGGACGGAATAGTCCTTCTTGGTCTTATACAGATCCTTAAGGCCGGTAGCCACCACATCCTTGGCTTCCCAAAGGTGGTTATAGTACTGCACCTCGTTATCGCCGTTGGTCTGACAGGCGTGGTTGAAAAATTCCGTTTTGACCCAGCCGGGATTCATAGCCATGCAGCGGATGCCTCGAGGCTTCAGTTCCCGGTTCATGGCCCGGGAATAGCTGAGGACGAAAGCTTTGGTAGCGCCGTAGGTGGTGATATAGGGCACCGGCTGGAAAGCGGACAGGCTGTCCAGCTGCAGAATGTGGCTGCCGGGAGCCATATAGGGAACCGCCAGGCGGGTCATCATCACGAGGGCCTTACAGTTGAGATCGATCATTTTGCAGTCATCTTCCAGACTGACCTTATGAAATCCGCCGAATTTTCCGAAGCCGGCGGCGTTCACCAGCAGCCTTACATTGGGCTTTTCCGACTCCAAGAGAGCCGCGATAGAAGAAAAACTGCCGCTGTCGCACAGATCCAGTACGATGGGCCGAACGGGAACGGCGGATTCTTCCTTAAGGCTTTCCAGCGCGGCCTGACGGCGGGCGATGACCCAGATCTCGTCTACGCTTACATAGTCTTTTAGCTGCAGCACAAACTCCCGGCCCATGCCGGAAGACGCGCCGGTGACGATGGCAATGTTCATAAGGGTTCCTCCTTAGCGGCTGCTTGCAGCAGCGCGTATTTTTCGTTTGGAAGGGTCTCGTCCAGCACATGATCCAGTAAGGCCTGCAAGGTCTGTCCGATCTCTTTTCCGGAAATACCCAGTGCCATGAGATCATGCCCGTTGACGGCGAGATCCCGGATGGTCAGGCAGGCATTTTCTGCTTCGATTTGGGCTATCAGCTCCCGAATCCGGGTAAATTGCTCCATTTCTTTAGGGATCCCGGTGCCTTTGCTGCCCATGTCCGCCTCCTGCAGCGCAAGAAGCTGCTCAAGCGTGTGCGCTCCCAGACGGCTGAGCCAGCGGCGGACAGTCTTTCGCTCCGGCACGATGAGGGTCATGTGCTTTTCAATGAGAAGTACCACCTGCTGCCGCAGAGCAGTGGGGGCTTTCATGCGCAGCAGGGCGGCATCCGCCAGCTGGGCGCTGACCTTGGCGTGGCCCAGAAAATGCCCCTGCCCCACTTCATCCAGAGAAAAGGTGGAAACCTTTCCCACATCGTGGAGCAGCGCTGCCCAGCGCAGGGTCAGATCCGCAGGCACTGCTGCAGTCACATGGGCGGTGTGGGTGAAGATGTCGTAAGCGTGATGGCGGTTGTGCTGGCAAAAGCCCACCGTGGGAGCAAGCTCCGGCAGCACCTGGGTCAAAATTGGGGTAAATTGCAGCAGATCCGCTGCGCTGACCAACGGCAGAAGTTTGCATAACTCCTCAAAGACCCGTTCCCGGGCCAGATGATCCATCAGCGGGGCGGTGCTTACCATGGCAGCCATGGTATTTTCCTCCACGGTCAGGCCGAAGCGCACCGCAAACCGGACACCCCGCAGGATCCGCAGGGCATCCTCTTCAAAGCGGGTACTCGGATCCCCCACCGCCCGCAGGATGTGCTTTTTCAGATCCTCCCGTCCGCCAAAGGGATCGGCAAAGCCCCGGGTGGGAGAATAGGCCATGGCATTGACGGTGAAATCCCGCCGGGCAAGGTCATCCTCGATCCGGTCTACAAACCGCACCCAGTCCGGATGCCGGCTGTCCTGATAGCCGCCTTCCGTGCGGAAGGTAGTGATCTCGATGACCCCATCCTCTGTGACGACCCCTACGGTGCCGTGCTTTTCCCCGGCAAGAAACAGCTGCCGGTCAGCAAAAACCTGCCGAATGGTTTGGGGCAGCGCGGCGGTGCACAGGTCATAGTCGTGGGGCGTCAGACCCAGACAGGCATCCCGGACGCTGCCGCCCACGGCATAGCAGGGGTAGCCGGCATTTTCCAGCGCGGCAATGCATCCTGCTACGGATTCCGGAAGCACCATGGTATCACCTCATTTTTCGGGGCATCGGCGTCAGATTGCACAGGTTACTGAACATCCACGCGGCCATGGTCAGATAAAAGACAGGGGTTTCCGCCAAAGGAAGGCTCAGCAGGCACAGATAGCCCGCCGCCAGATGAAAAAGCGTGTGCATTTTCCGGTCGCCGGCATTGGCGGCAAAGGCGGCGTTATAGTAGCAGGCCAGCATCACAGCCACAGACGCCAGCAGAGAGAAGCAGTATTCCCAGATCTGGGGATCGGAGCTTCTGAGCCGGTAGACGCAGATCAGATCCACCATCATGAAAATGCAGACCGCTGCATGGAATACAATGGAAGGATGTAAACCTTTCCAGCGGCATTGCGAGAGGAACAGCAGCGCGGCCGCGCTGATAAAACCCAGTATGATATCCAGCACCGTCAGTAAATCCGCAGCGGAGGGCAGTTTTGCGACGGTGGTGATCAGAATGCCTGCGGCTGCGGCTGCGGCACCGGCTGCGCCGACGGCAGACGCAGGGAAGTTAAAGCTATACTTGGGGGCCTGCTTCAGATCCCGTGTGCCCAGCGCCAGCAGAGCAGCCACGCCAAGGGTCAGCACCCACAGAAGCATATACAGAAAATGCCCGGAGCCGGCATCCATGGCAGACAGGATCAGCTCCAGCACAAAGCCCAGAGCACCTGCGGCCAGCACGGCCCAGGGAAGATTTTTGGGATTCAGAAGCTTGTCCATAATGACCTCCGGAAAATGTAAATACAGCGGTAAATGATTGTTTAGCTTAGTAAGCGGCGCACTAAAAAAGAAGTATGTCATTGCGAGGGCAGCTATGCTGCCCGTGGCAATCTCCCGGTACCATCCATAGAACTGCTGTGCAAGACCGGAGATTGTACTGGGAGATTCCCACGGCCCCTTTTGGGCCTCGGAATGACACGGAAGTCGGAAGTTTGTCGCACCGATTGTTCTGCTACCGTAAACGAACCTTTACTTCATCAAAAGGAGCAGCCAGCAGATGCCGCTGAGCACCGGCTGGTGCAGCAGGTAGATCCAAAGGGACTGCTTTCCGCACCACTGCAGAAACCGCAGAACGGGATTGCGGTCATTGACTCCGGGCAGCAGGGTCTTTTTCTGCCGGTAGACCGTTTTGCCCAGCACCGCACCCAGCAAGAAGAACCCGAAATAGGGCAGCAGCGGGAAATAATCGGAAGACCAGAAATTATCCGGGGTCAGACCCAGCGGCACCAGCCAGGGTGTATCCACCGCGGGAAGCTCCGCAAACCAAAAGCCAAGCCCAACCAATACGATACCCACTGCAGCCAGCAGCCAAACGGGCAGCTTGCGCACCGGCTGCCACAGGAGCATACAGCAGCCAAGGCAGTGGAGCACGCCAAAATAAATGATCAATCCTCTGCCGGCAAAGCCGAGAAGGTACATTCCCACCGTCACCGCGGTGCATAAAAAGCCGCCGCCGATGACGATCAGCCCCCGGCGGACATTGCGTCTGCCAAGGGTAATGCTGATGCCGGAGATCAGCAGAAACAGGATACCGCCCCAATCCAGCAGGAATTCAACAACAGGGGGATAGTCCCACGAAACAAGCTCGTAAAGCTCAACAAGATCGTAAACGAAGTGAACCAGTACCATGCCCAAAATGCACATGCCCCGCAGGGCATCCAATTCCCAAATGCGTTTTTGCATCCGATATCCAAAACCTTTCATCCATACAATAATGTTCTATTATAACAGCGGAAAGTAACAATTTCTACCCCTTGCGAAAAAAACTCTTTGTTAACAATTTATCCTTGTTTTATAGGGAGAAACCGAGTATAATAGTGGAAAATTGCTTCATTGGAGGAAAAATTATGTTATTGGGCGGTATCGCGATCCTTTCGGCGGCGGCAGCCTGCCTGATCTGCGGATTTTCCGGTGCTTTTGCAGATACTTCCTGGCTGCTTTGGCTGCCGGTGAGCTTTGTCGGCAGTTATCTGGCGCTGGCAGCGCTTACCTTCTTT
The DNA here is from genome assembly GCA_045576415.1 of Faecousia sp. Classification (GTDB taxonomy): domain Bacteria; phylum Bacillota; class Clostridia; order Oscillospirales; family Oscillospiraceae; genus Faecousia. Next base: position 15,174 of record JAZNGJ010000022.1, read on the forward strand.
TTTGTATGGTTCATGTGCGCCATCGTAGATCTGAAAAAGCCCCAGGAGCGCGACAGCGCATTCTACCGCACGATGGTCAACCTGATCACCAAGGCTGCTATGACGATCATGCTGATGCGGGTACATACCGTTGGTCTGGAAAAGACACCCAAGTCAGGCCGGTTTTTCCTCGTTTGCAACCACATCAACGATCTGGACCCCGTGACGCTGATGGCCTATTTTTCCCAGTGCCAGCTGGCCTTTATCACCAAACGGGAAAATATGAGCATGTTCCTTGTAGGCAAGCTGATGCACAAGATCCTGTGCCAGCCCATCAACCGGGAAAACGACCGGGAGGCACTGAAGACCATCCTCAAGTGCATTGATCTGATCAAAAATGACATGGTCTCCATCGCCGCCTTCCCCGAAGGCTACACCAGCGTGGACGGATTGCTCCATCCCTTCCGGCACGGCATTTTCAAGATCGCCCAAAGAACCAAGGTCCCGGTGGTGGTCTGCACCCTGCGCAATACCAACAAGCCCTTTAAAAATGTGTTGAAATTGAAGGTTACGGATGTCCATCTGCACCTGCTGAAGGTGATCCAGCCGGAAGAATACGAGGGCATGACCGCTGTGCAGCTGGGTGAATATGTTCACCGCCTGATGGCCGAGGACTTAGGCCCCGATCTGGTGCTGCAGCCGGAATGATTTCAACAACGACAGATGAGCGAAAATGATTTTTGCTTTATTCAGCAAACTATTGCGCCCGGCGTTGCTTTGTGATAGAATTTCTATCACAAATGTCATTTAGGAGGAATCACTATGCTGATTGTGCCCAATCCCAGAAAAATGGAAATGCTGGAAGGAAAGCTCTGTGCAAGCGCTTTCTGTGTCACTGCGGATGATAACGAGATCCTGCGCTTTGCCGGCCGGTTTTCCGGCGGTGAAGCTCCCCTGTCCTTTACGAAAGCGGACTTCCCCAAGGCGGAAAGCTACACTCTGACCGTCAGCGCCGATGGCGTTGCCATTACTTACAGCGATCTGGAAGCGGCTTTCCGCGCCTGCGGCACTTTGAAGCAGATCCTCGCCCAGGCCGAGGGAGCGATTCCCTTCCTGCATATCGAGGACAGCCCTGCCATCAAGGTTCGCGGCTACATGCTGGATATCAGCCGCGGCAAAGTGCCCAAGCTTTCCTACCTGAAAACACTGGCAGATCAGCTTTCCGACTTGCGCTACAATCAGTTCCAGCTTTACATCGACGCGCCGGTCTACGGCTACAAGGGTCTGGAAAAATATCTGGTGGATCGGGATGTTTTGACCTGTGAAGAAATTCAGGAGCTGGATGCCTACTGCAAGGAGCGGTTCATCGACCTTGTTCCCAACCAGAACAGCCTCGGTCACATGGAATCCTGGGTAAAAATGGACGATTTCGCACCGTTGGGCATTCAGCGCGATGACGGCAAGCCCACCACCACCATCGATCCGCTGGATCCCCGGTCTTTGGGATTTGTGGAGCGGATCTACGACGGCATGATGGATGCCTACACCTCGAAGCTGATGAATGTGGGCATGGACGAGCCCTTTGAGCTGGGCATGGGGCAGACCAAAGAAGCCTGCAAAAAATACGGCACCGGCACGGTGTATACCGATTATCTGAACAAGATCATTGCCCTTGCGAAAAAGAACGGAAAGACCCCCATGTTCTGGGACGATGTGGTCATCAAGCACCCGGAGCAGCTGGAGCGGATCGACAAGGATGTCATTTTCCTGGATTGGGGCTATGAATCGGAAAAGCTGGTGGAGCGCCGCTGCCGCAAGCTTTCCGAGCTGGGTCTGCGGTTCTATGTCTGCCCCGGCAGCTCCGCATGGTGCAGCTTTACCGGAAGGTCTATGAACGCGGTGCGCAACATCACCATCTATGCCGAGCTTGCCAAGACCTTTGGCGCGGAGGGCTTCCTCATGACCGAGTGGGGCAATCTGGGTCATGCCCAGTTCCCCGCCGTGGCACAGATCCCTATGGTATTTGCCGCCATCGCTGCATGGGAGCCGGATGACGACCGGCCGGACTATGCGCTGGATATGCGCAGCCGCCGGATCAAGGACGCGATTTTCTATACCGACCGCTATCTGTACAATTGCAAGGGGGAAACCTCTCTTGCGGATATCGTATTCCGCATGGGCGGCTATTGCCATCTGGAAGATCAGTACCACTGGAACGAAACCGAGCTTGCCTACTTCATCCGCACCATGGACACCCCCGATAAAGCAAAGGTCGCCGGCATGAAGCGGGTGGCATCTTACATGGAAGGCTTGAAAGCCGAGCTTGCCGCCGTGGACGCCGACGAAACCGCCCTGCAGGAGATCGCCGCGGATTGCGGCATCGTCATCTACCTTGCAAATTATTTTGCCGGAAAGGAAGACAAGGCGCAGCGGCAGCGGGTCCTTGCGGAATTTGAGCGGCTGTGGCTGCAGAAAAACTATCCGCAGGGCATGGAGCTGTTTGCAGATCGGGTGCGCAAGCTGCCGTGATAAAAGGCTTGATTTCGGATGGAAACTCAAGTATAATGTGTCATTAAGGAAAATAATCCGTTTTGGAGGATATACACATGAAAAACAGCGAGAAAACACTGGATATGATCGTGAATCTCTGCAAGAACCGCGGCTATGTCTATGCCGGCTCCGAGATCTACGGCGGTCTGGCCAACTCTTGGGACTACGGCCCTCTGGGTGTGGAGTTCAAGAACAATGTCAAGAAGGCATGGCTGAAGAAGTTTGTGCAGGAATCCGACTATAATGTGGGTCTGGATGCCGCCATCATCATGAACCCCACCACTTGGGTCACCACCGGCCATGTGGGCTCCTTCTCCGATCCGCTGGTGGACTGTAAGGGCTGCGGCTCCCGTCAGCGGGCTGACCAGCTGATCTCCGCTTCCGAAAGCGGTAAGGCGGTCAATGTGGACGCCATGGACACCAAGGAGATGAATGCCTTCATCGAGGAGCACGAGGATGTGGTCTGCCCCGTCTGCGGCAAGCATCACTTCACCTCCATCCGGAACTTTAACCTGATGTTCAAGACCCAGATCGGTGTCACCGAGGACTCCTCCTCCACCGCTTACCTGCGTCCCGAGACTGCACAGGGTATTTTCGTCAACTTCGCAAACATCCAGCGTACCACCCGCCGGAAGCTGCCCTTCGGCGTCTGCCAGGTGGGTAAGGCCTTCCGGAACGAGATCACCCCCGGCAACTTCACCTTCCGTACCCGTGAGTTCGAGCAGATGGAGTGCGAATTCTTCTGCCAGCCCGGCACCGACCTTGAGTGGTTCGCCTACTGGAAGGATTACTGCGTCAACTGGCTGAAGAGCCTGGGCATCAAGGAAGAGTCCCTGCGTCTGCGCGATCACGATCCGGCAGAGCTGGCCTTCTATTCCCGGGCTACCACCGATATCGAGTACCAATTCCCCTTCGGCAACGGCTGGGGCGAGCTGTGGGGCATTGCCGACCGCACCAATTACGATCTGGGCCGCCATCAGGAGGCCTCCGGCAAGAGCCTGGAGTACTACGATCAGGAGCGCAACGAGCACTATATCCCCTATGTCATCGAGCCTTCTCTGGGCTGCGACCGCGTAGCGCTGGCATTCCTGTGCGAAGCTTACGACGAGGAAGTTGTGGGCCAGGATAAGAACGGCAAGGACGATGTCCGTACTGTGCTGCGCCTGCATCCCGCGCTGGCACCCTTCAAGGCTGCCGTGCTGCCCCTTTCCAAGAAGCTTTCTCCCAAGGCAGAAGAGATCTACAAGATGCTCCGCAAGGACTTCATGGTGGACTTCGACGATGCCGGCTCCATCGGCAAGCGCTACCGCCGGGAAGACGAGATCGGTACTCCCTTGTGCATCACCGTAGACTTCCAGACCGTTGGCGACGAGAACACCCCTGCTGACGACTGCGTCACCGTCCGTGACCGTGATACCATGGAGCAGGTCCGTATTCCGATCTCTGAGCTGAAGGCATATATTGCCGCAAAGTGCGAATTCTAAAAGATCTAAGTGCCCCGGATCGTCTCCGGGGCACTTTCCGTCGAAACTCGGGGAAAGATTAAGGCTTGACAAAAGAGTCGCGGTATGTTATACTATCCAAGCACTCAAGGAGTGCTCTTAAATATCGCGGAGTAGAGCAGTTGGAAGCTCGTCGGGCTCATAACCCGGAGGTCGAAGGTTCGAGTCCTTCCTCCGCAACCAGAAAAAACACCCCAGGTCGTACGACTTGGGGTATTTTTTGAAATGTGGCTTCCTTCGTCCAAGGCTTTGGACAAACTGTTATCAAAAGAGGTCAGAGATATGGCATACATACTTTCTCAGATTTTTGGTTTTCTTGTGTTTCTGTTTGTGTTTGCTTCGGCGCAAACGAAAAATATGAAAAATGCGCTGTTGTGTCAAATCGGATGCAACGGATTTGGCATGCTCAGCTATGTGCTTCTGGGTGGCTTTTCGGGCTGCGGAATCTACCTGATCGCTACCATCCAATCCGCGATCTTCTATTTTATACGAAAAAGCGGAAAAGATGAACCCAAGTGGCTGAACCCTGTGATCGTAATTGCTTACATCGCTTGCTCTGCAGCCACACTGAAAGGCTGGCTTGATCTGGTGCCCATGCTGGCGGCGGTGCTGTGTGCCGTCGGCCTTGCGCAGAAAAAACCGACGAACTACCGCATCATCCTGCTTTTGAACGGTGCGATCTGGTTGATCTACGATGTGTTTATGGGCGCATATACCATGCTTGCGTCCCATATTATAACCGTCGGATCGGCCCTTTTGGGCATCATTCGTCTTGACCTTCGCAAAAAGACGGAAACGCCCTGAAAAAACGATTAATGAAACTGAATAAGGAAAATCCATCCCAAACCGGGATGGATTTTTTCTTTTCCTGAGTAAAGAAGGCGAACGCCAGCCTGTGCAAATGCAGCGGGGATTTTATGCTTTCTTTGCGTTGCTGCGGAATTTCAGAGCGGATATCCCTACCTTTTGGGAGAAAAACTCAGAAAAATAGTTTTCATTTTCAAAGCCGACCCGCTCTGCGATCTCCCGGACGGAAAGATCGGTTCTGGTCAGAAGAAGCTGGCTTTCAAACAGCCGCTTGCCCAGAATATACTGCTTGGGGCTGACATGAAACGCGGCTTTAAACGCATTGGAAAAGTACACGGGGCTGATGTTCATCATTTCCGCCAGCGCTTTTACGGTTATCTTTTCCCGATAGTGCGCTTCAATATATTCCAGCACGGTCTTGAATTTATCCACATCCCGGGGCTGCACCGCCAGATTTTCCAGAAGGTCGGCAAGCAGGATCTCCATGGCGCCGCTGACCTTCCGTTCCGCTGCAGGCGTCTTTTTCCGGTAGTTTTCCACAATGGTGTCGAAAAGACTTCCGGTCAGTGCGTCCGCCGGAACAAAGCATCGGTCGAAAAGATGCCGGTATAGACCGAAGTCGATAAAATCGCTTTGAAAATGGACATAGTACTTCTCCATTTCGCCCTGTATCTGGCTGAACAGCACCGAATAAGCAGCGATGAAATAGATCCTGCCCGGCAGCAGCTCCAGCGTTCCGTCCAGCATGTGCAGGGTGGCTTTGCAGTCGCTGCTGTCGGTGCGGTAATACAGCGCGTGGTAGCCGGTAGGGTTGTTTCTGGGATCCCAGATGTTCCGGTTCCATGCTTCGCCGACTTTGCAGAAAGCGGCATCCTCAACAAAATATGCCATGGTATCACCAACCTGTGATTTGTTAAGATTTTTGCGCATTTTTCCTATTGATTTTATCATAAGAAAATGCTTTGATAAAGTCAAGAACAAAGGAAAGAAAGGGTGTTTTGCATGACGGAATTCCGGATCGCAACAGCAGCGGATAAGGAAGAGATCATAGATTTTATCAACTATGTTTTCTCCCAGGCACACCGGCCCCATGATTTTAAAACACTGGTGCCCAAATCCTATGCCGACGATGCCATCGACATGGGTGCCGTTCATTATGTGGCAAAGAAGGACGGTAAGATCCGGGCAGTTGTGGCGTGCCGGACCCTGGATGTATCCGTGGGCGGAGCAGTGCTGAAGTACGGACTGATCGGCAATGTATCCGTGCATCCTTACTGCCGCGGCGAGGGCTTCATGAAAACACTGCTGAATATGGCCATTGCGGATGCCAAAGAAACGGGCGTTGACATTCTGGCTCTGGGCGGCCAGCGGCAGCGCTATGCCTACTTCGGCTTTGAAAACGCAGGCGCCAACCTGCGCTTTACGGTGTCTAAAGAGAACATCCGCCATTGCTTCGGTGATTTGGATTTTTCGGATATCACCTTCCGCAGCTTTGACAACGCCTCGGATGCGCAGCTGCAAGAGGCAAATGCATTGTATGAAAACCGGCCTTTCCATACCGTGCGCCCATGGGCGGAGTACCGCAACATCATGCGCACATGGAACCGGGTCAGCCGGCTGATCCTGCGTAAGGACGAGATCATCGGCTACAGCAGCGGCGACGAGCTGGTGCTGAAAAACGAGCAGGATCTTGGCGTAGTGCTCAAAGCGCTGTTTGCTTCCGATGGCCTGACGGAAATGAAGCTGACCGTCGCGCCTTATCAAAAGGAACGGGCGGCATTTTTCACCCGCATCTGCGAGGACAGCTGCATCGTGGAAACAGAGCAGATCCGGGTGCTGAACTGGGAAAAAGTGCTGCAGACACTGCTTACATTTAAGGCATCTTATACACCTGTGCCGGATGGGAAGGTTTTGCTTGCTATTGACGGTGAGGGCCTGCAGATCACTGTTGCAGACGGCAAACCTGCGGTAGAAAAAGCCGAGATCACAGCATCCAGCCTTTCCATGACCCTTAACGAAGCGCAGCTGCGGCTTTTTGGACTGAACAGTCTGGTGCTGCCGGAGGAGCGCTTGAAAAACTGGGCGCCCCTGCCCTTTCTGATCGATGGGCCCGACACATACTAAGGAGGAACCGGTATGCCGAAACTGTATATTCTGACGGAGCACAGTGAATTTATGATGTCCTTCGTTTTCATAACGGATCAGGACCGTGCCGTTGTCATCGACGGCGGCGGGCCGGAGGATATGCCCCATCTGCGAGAGATGGTGGGCGGCCGGAAGATCGCGGCGTGGATCCTGACCCACCCCCATCTGGATCACATCTCCGGCTTTGTCAGTGAAATGGAAAAGGGCGAGATCGCTCCGCAAGTAGAAAAAGTGTATTACAATTTCCCCTCCGAGGAATTCACGGTGGTGCAGCCGTCGGAGGTGCTGCCCCATGTGATCGTGGATTTCAACCGGATCCAGCCGCGCTTTGCGGAGAAATGCGTCACCGTGCAGCCGGGGCTGGAGATCGATGTGGATGAACTGCACATTGAATTCCTGTTCTGCGGCGAAGAGCGGTATCTGTACCCCAAGCCGAACCTTGCGGTGAATGAAGCGTCCATCGCCTTTCAGGTCACATCGCCGGGCATGCGCAGTGTGCTGTTTCTGGGAGATCTGGGGCCCGAGGGCGGTCGGGATCTGCTGCGCTGGCAGGGTGAGAAGCTGAAAAGCGATATCGTTCAGATGTCCCACCATGGCCACTCCGGTGTGACGGAGGAGGTATACCGGGCCATCGCGCCCCAGGCCTGCCTGTGGTGCGCGCCGGACTGGCTCTGGGAAGAAGCAGATGTGGAATTTGAGCCGGAGCTTTGGGGCACCTGGCATCAGCGCAAGTGGATGTATGCCATGGGCGTTACGGAGCATTATATTTCCAAGGACGGCACCCAATCGATCCCGCTGGAGGTAACAAAATGAGCATAACAAAAGTATATGAGCAGGGCGGCATTGCCCTTTACTGCGCGGATAGGCACAGCATTTTCCGCCCCTATCCCGCAAAAGATCCGCTGCCGGAAACGGCAGATAACGAAATCTTCGCTTTGCAGGCAGGTAAGAGCGGCATCACCGCTTTTCAGATCATTCTGGCTGCGGATACGGATGTGGCGGTAACGGCAGTCCGGGGCAAAAACCTGACTTGCCTGAACACCGAGGGTGTGGACATTGCCGGAAGACCATTCCGGAAAACCGTGGAAATTCATGCAGGCAGGCCCTGGCCGCTATGGTGCTTGCCGGATGCGCCCACGGAGGAAAATCTGGATATCTGCATGGAACTGCAGGACGGAGGTCATATTTCCTTTGCCATCTCCTTGGATATCGCGGATGCATACAACAGCTCCCTGTTTGACGCGGCGACCCTTGCCAGACTGCAGTGGCTGAACAGCCGGGAGGGCACAGAGGACACCTTGACCGGAGGCTATTGCCCGGTGGCATTGGACGGCCAAACGGTCAAGATCCTGGGCCGGGATATCCGGATCAGTGAACAGGGCTTCATAGAAAACATCGGTACTTATTTTATTGGGAACAACAGCCGTCTTGGGGATGCTCCCCGGGAGATCCTGGCCTCTGCGCTGGAGTATGAGGTCTGGGAGAACGGCGAAAAGCTGCAATTTTCCACGCAGAAGTTGTCTGTCGCCCGTCAAGGGGATACCCGCTGCACCTGGCAGGCGTACAACGTGTGCGGCGATCTGAAACTTACGATTCGGGGCACTGTGGAATATGACGGCGCTGTGCAGTATTCTGCCGAGCTGAAAAACGGAAAGGGGCGGAACCTTTCCGTACGGCTGAAGTACGCGCCCAGACCGGAATTTGCCAAATATTTCATGGGTCTGGGCCTGAATGGCTGCAAGACCCCCGAAAAACACTTCTGGAAATGGGACGCAAACAAGCGGCAGGAGGCATTCTGGTGCGGCAGCGTCAATGGCGGCGTCCGGATCCATCCCACCGCCCGGGGTTTGGAGCGGCCACTGGTGAACATCTATTTCCACCACAGCCACAATTACATGCCGGAATGCTGGGTAAATGGCGGCAAGGGATTTTTTGCGCTGGAAAACGGCACCATGTATTATGACAGCGGTGAATTTGCAGCGGATGGTGACACGCTGTTCTGCGCGGATCTGATGGTCTCCCCTTTCAAGCTGGTGGATCTGCAGGCCCACTGGAACACCCACTATTACCACAAGAACTACAACACCCCCTACACACAGGAGGATGTAGCCGATGCCGTGGCTGCCGGCTGCAGCCATATCAATGTGCACCACGGAAATGACACGGTGCCCTTCCTCAATTATCCCATGCAGGATCTGCCTGCGCTGAAAGCGCTGGCGGAGCTTGCCCACGAAAAAGGCTTGGGGCTGAAGCCTTACTACACCGTTCGGGAGCTGACCACCCGGCTGCCGGAGCTGTTTGCGCTGCGCTCTTTGGGTACGGAGATTTTCCCACTGCCTGCTTATGCCCAGGGCGGTGTGCCCTTCCATAACGGTGTGGATCCGTTTTTGACGGAGAACTTCGGCGATGAAGTGATCCCGGCATGGAAGCACACCTTCATCGGCGGCAAGTATGACGGCACCACAGACCCCACGGTGGTCACGAACCCTGCCGGCCGGATCTGTAATTTCTATGTGGGAAGCCTTGCATGGCTGGTGGAAAACGCGAAGATCGACGGCCTGTATATCGACGATGTGGGCTTTGACCGGCAGGTCATGCGCCGGGTGCGCCGGGTATTTGACCGCCGCAGACCCCATGCCAAGATCGATTTCCATACCTGCAACCACTTTGAGGATTCTCCGGCCATCGGCTTTGGCTACGGCCATAATATGCTGATCTATATGGAGCTGCTGCCATATTTGGACAGCCTCTGGGTAGGCGAGGGCTATGAGTACAGCGAAAGCACCCCGGAATACATCCTGACGGAAATTTCCGGTCTGCCCTTTGGCCTGATGAGCGAAATGCTGGAGGGCGACTGCAATGTGTGGCGGGGCATGCTCTGCGGCATGACTTCCCGGTATCCTTATTATAAATGTTACACAGGCCCCAATCCTGTGCCGGTCTGGCAGATGCGAAAGGATTTTGAAAACGGGGAAATGATCGGCTTCTGGGAAGAGGATCAGCCCATCAAAGCGGATCGGGAGGATGTGCTTTGCACAGTGTACCGCAACGGGGAACGCCTGCTGTGCTGCTTTGCCAATTTTGCAGCAGAAGAAGCGGCCTTCCGCCTTTGCGGTGCGGCACTGCGGGAAAAAACCGTGACGGCACCGGAAATGGAGGGTATTCAGAAAACCCAAGGCTTTGCCGTCGAGGAAGCCATCACATTGCCTCCCAAGGGCGGTATTATGCTGATCATAGAATAACCGTCCGCCGTCAAGCGGCAGGAATAAACCTGCCCGAATTTGAAAGACCATAACCAAAAAATACCCCCGACTCCGGCTGCGGCCGATGGAGCCGGGGGTATTTGTATTCCTTTGGCGCAACCAATCACGCCCTACAGCACAACACCGCAAGAATCACAATGTTTTGCGCAAGAATAACAATTTTGCAACAAAAATTTTGCTGTTAATATAAAGACATACTCAAAATGGGTATTAATACAACAGGAAAGGATGATTCTCTTGAAAAAATCGCACGACCACAAGGGAAATAGCTGCAGTTGGCGCCGCATTATTGCGTTTGTATTGGCGCTTTCTATGGTTGTTATCCCGGTATCCTTCCCAGGCGCTGCATCTGCTGAGGAAAACGACGCAAATGCAGTTTCGAACTATTTTGCTGATGACTTTTCCAACAGCGCTTATGCTGACGGAGTAAAGTATCAGTGGAACAGCGACGCATACAGCACAGAAGTCAAGGACGGGAAGTATTATCTTAGTACCCATGGCTGCTCAGCCGGTTACTATTATAATCATTCCTGGCTGTCTGCCATGACAGTGGACGGCAGCGGCAACGCGGTAGATCAGACTGCGTCCTGGTCCGATTACACGGTGGAGGCGGATGTGACCCGCGTTCCCACTACGGAGGTGCCCAATGGTGGTCTCTCCGGTATTTTTGTCCGCATGGACCCGGTGAACAAGACCTGTTACGCATTTGAGATCAAAAATGACCGGGTCATCCTGTTCAAGGTTTGGCTCAGCAACGGAAAATTGACGTATCAAAATGTTCAGCAAAACTATAGCTATAAGTCTGCCGGCAATGATACCTTCCGCATGAAGGTGGAAGCCTATGGCAACAACATCAAGTGCTATGTCGATGGAAACCTGGCCATCGACTATACCGATGACGGCACTAAATACGGCGAGGCATTCCTGACCGGTACGGCAGGTATGCGCCTGACCACCAGAGGCTGGTACACAATGTTCGACAACTTCCAGGTGACTATGCCCGGCGGCGCCGTGGCATTTTCCGATGATTTCTCGGACAGCCGCTATGTTTCCGGCACGACCTACCAGTGGTCTTCTCTGGAGCAGCCGAAGCCACAGGATGTGACCTATACCTGGACATCCAATGATATGAACGGCGCTGCTGCCAAGGTGGCGGACGGTGTATATACCGTTACGACAGGTGAGAGATATACCAGAGACAAATATACCTACCTCAAGGCTTTCTCTGAGGATGGCACAGCGATGCTCCCCTCCTGGCAGGATTATACCGTTGAGATGGATATCCAGCGGAATATGCCCACCGCGAACAGCAACAACGGAAAAGCCGACCAGGTTTGGCTGCTGGGCAGAGTGCAGCCGGACGGCTCCTGCTATGCTCTGCTGCTTAATGGTGAGTTGAATCTGTATAAGATCAACGCAGGTTTCGGCGTATACAACGGAAGTACCCTTAATGGTACACGGCTGCTGAACAAGGGTACCGGTTTTGGTAATTTAAATACCGACTGGATCCATATCTACATGAAATTCGCCGGCAGCACCATTGAGGTTGGCTACGCCTACACGGCAGAGGACGGCACCGAAAAGACCGCTTCCTTTACCGCGACGGATACCTCCTATTCCAGCGGCGGCATTGGCCTGCAGGTGGCCAATAACCACGGTAACGGCGCACTGACCGTCAACATGGATAACCTGAAGGTCACCGCCGACGGCAAGGTTCTCTTTGCCGATACCTTCGAGGCTGACGACAACTCCTTCGATGCAAACGGTCTGGTGGTAGAGGATCTTTATACCCCCAAAGCCCAGGATGCATGGGCAGTGGAGAACGGTGCCTACACGATAGGCAGCGGCCTGTCCGAAAAGGTGGTCTCCATTACTGCAAACGGCGTGGACTTCGCCCGGCAGTGGACCAATTACGCAGTAGAAACCGACTTTATGCTCAACGGCACGGCTTCCACAGCCGGCGTACTGGTTGGCGTTTCTTCTGCCGGCCGTTATGAGCTGCGGCTGTCTGCCGCCAAGGCAGAGCTGTATCTGATTTCCGGAGATCAGGAGACCCTTCTGAAATCCGTGGATACCGCCATCGCTACCGGCCAGTGGAGCTTCCTGAAGGCGGAGACTTACGGCAAAGCCATCAAGATCTATGTAGATGGCACGGAGCTGCTCAGCGTTGAGACAGCGGATGCCGTGACCGGCGCCGCAGGCCTGCTGGGCTCCGAGGCTAAGTTTGACAATTACGCGGTATATCCTCAGGAAGCCGCTGCTACCCGGATCTACGGCAGCTACCTGTTCGAAGGCGCGGATGTATCCGCTCTGGCATCCGGCTGGAGCTTCGATCCCGCGGCCGGCTGGGCCATCGTGAACAACGCGCTGGTCTATCAGGCAGAGGACCCCGTGGTAGGAACCGCACTGATGAAGGCAAAATACGTCGGAGCGGACTACAGCGCAGAGCTGACCGCCAATACCGCCGCCGACACCGACCGGTTCGGTGTCCTGGGCAGAGCCTCCGCTGACGGCAAGGATTTCTATATGCTGCAGCTGGATCTGGCTTCCGGCGTGAAGCTGGTCAAGTCCGTTGCCGGTACAGAAACAGTTTTGGCAGAAATGTCCAAGGCAGATCTGTATGAGAAGTTTGGCATCATGCTGGTGCCCAATGCGGAATATGTGCTCCGCCTGGAAATGAAGGGCACTGATCTGCAGGGCTATCTCAACGGCCAGCGGGTATTTGCTCTGGCAGACAACGCTCTGGCAAGCGGCGTAGCCGGCATCAAGTCCACCAAGGGCGTGGCCTTTACCGGCCTGCTCATCTCCGCCCCCAGCGCCATCCCCACCCTTTCTATCGTATATGCGGACGGTACCCCTGTACAGAACCTGACGGTCAACAAGGGTAAGGTTCCCGATATCAAGGCCATGTACCTGAAGGTCGATACCGGTGACGGTGAGCCGGAGCTGGTGATCCTGGATACGGTCATGGGCATCAGCCCCTTTGATGAAAACGCCACCGGCACGGTGACCGTTCCTGTGGAATACGCAGGCGCTGCGGTAAACTTTGTGTATACTGTCGTAGAGCGCCCCGAAGAAGTGGCTGCCATCAACAAGGCCATTGCGGATCTGGATCTGGGCAACCTGGCGGAAGAGGCAGTGGATGCCCTGAGCGCCCGTTATGAAGATCTGACCGCCGCCGAAAAGGCTGGCATTTCCGATGCCAACAAGGAAAAACTGGCTGCTGCCCAGAAGGCCATCGATGTAAAGAAGTATCCCGAGCTGGAAGGCTATGATGTAGTCCTGAAGGATACCTTTGACACGGCGGCTTCTATGGACAGCTATACCAGCGATCTGCGTTATACCGGCAGATTTGCCGGCGGTAACTGGTATGTGGAAAACGGCCATCTCTATCAGTATGACACCAACGACGCATTGTGCACAGCGAACTTTAACTGCGGTCTGGTGATGCCCGGCAAGGGTTATAAGGTCAAATCCATTTCCGTTGACACGCAGGTCATCAGAGCCAACGGCTGGTTCGGTGTGGCTCTCCATTTGGGCGATGTCAATAACACCTATTATCAGCTCCGCTTCAGTGATAAAACAACCGTTGGCGGCGGCAACCGTATCCAACTCATAAAAACTGCCAAGCAGCTTGGTATCGCCTATGAAAAGGATTCTGCCAAGTGGGTCAAGCCCGGCCAGTGGGTGAATGTGCGGCTGGTATTCGGCGATGAAGGCTGGATCCGCTGCTACATCGACGATGTGCTGTATCTGGAGGTTCAGGACACCGCCACCGCAGGCTATCCCGTTGTATTCGATACCGGCTTTGCGGGTCTGTTCAGCGCGGAAAGCTGGCAGCTGTTTGATAATCTGACTGTCTACGGCGAAGAGCTGGAAGACTACGAATTCTTTGAAAAGATCAACAAGGATCTGGAGCCCGGCAAGTATACCGATAACTTCGACGACGAAACTGCCGGCAAGGATCCCAGCCACTGGATCGAGTATGCTTACGAGAACAAGTGGCAGGTCAAGGAAGACGGCACCAATAAGGTATACGCCCTCACCGGCAACACTGAGAGTTCTTCCCGCACATGGCTCCATGGCTTTGAGCGGAATTTGGACTACTCCGCCGATATCCGGGTGACGGATAAGGGTTATTACCCGGCACTGGGTCTGACTGCCCGCGTCAATACTCGGGAGTCTTACATCCGGGCAGGCTATGACTTCGAGCTGCAGAAGTGGTTCGTGAAGTACCGCAAGATGGAGAACCTTGAGGAAGTGGCCATTTACGCAGCCGAGCGGGATACCGCTGTTGATTTCAGCAAGTGGGTCAATGTCCGCGTAAAGATCGTGGAGTCCCAGCTGGAGCTGTATAAGGACAATATTCTGGTTCTGACGGCGGATGTCAGCGATCTGGTAACCGTGGGCCGCTTCGGCATCTACGCTGAGCGCTGCGATATCGAGCTGGACAATGTGGTCATCGATCAGCTCAGCGGCCAGAGCGAGGTTCAGGACGGCGTGCTGGATTACTACCAGAACGGTCTGGTTTCCGATGGAATGCACTCCTTCATCGAGCTGCCCGACGGCAGAATGCTGATGTTCGCCTACGGCCGTCACTATGTGTCCAACGACGGTGGCAAGACCTTTGAAAGCACCACAGAATTCTCCCACTGGAAAACAGAAAGCACTGCGAAGCTCCACGATGGCAACTATATAACCGTCGTAAAGAATGGCCAGACATTTACCGCATACCACTCTGTGGACGGCGGCAAGACCTGGAAGCAGGCCGGTGTTCTGCCCACGGAAGGTTCCTATTCCCAGCCTGTCCGTCATCTGACAGAGTTCCAGATGGCAGACGGCACCTGGCGCATCTTCTTTACTGCAGGTGTTAAGGGCGGTGAACAGCAGAATCATGATGGTACATGCTCTTACTCTGAGGTATATTACTCTGACGATCAGGGTCTGACTTGGACTAAGTCCGAAAATGATTACGATGATGTTTCCAACCGGAAGATGTTCGGCGAGACCTTTGTGATCCAGGTCTCCAAGGATGTTACGGATCAGTTCGGAAATGTGATCCCCAAGGGCACCATGGTGCACCTGACCACCTATAACGGCGCTGACTGCCTGCGTTACACCCTGTCCTTCGACGGCGGCAAGACCTGGGAAGGCGACTATGCCATTCCGGATCTGGTATCTGCCCGCGGCTCCTTCGCGGTTATGGAGGATCCCTATGCACCCGGTACCTACTACATGTTCGCCAGCTACGGCTACGGCGGCGCTACAGCCGACGGCAACTTCAGACCCGGCATGGGCCTGTTCAGAAGCTATGACGGCATCAACTGGAACTTCCTTTGCTATGTGGATCGCTGGGATCATGTAGGCAACAGCGGCTACCATAAGGTATTCCATGCTACCAATGCTGCTATAGGCATCGGTAAGGACTATATCTATACCAGCTTTATGAAGGGCGAGGAATGGGGCGCCAGCAATCCGCTCTCCGATCCCCACTTCTATTGCTTCGCCAAGGATGCGCTGGTAGACCACGAGGTTTCCAAGGAGTATAACATTGCTCCCGATGCGCTGACCCACATCGAAGCCATTCCTGCCGACACCTATCTGGTCAACAGCGAGATCAGCGGCCAGATCAAGCTCTACTACAACGACGGCAGAACGGAACTGATCGATATGGCAGAGGGCTTCATCACCGCTCCCGACATGACCACTGCCGGCGAAAAGACCGTAGCCGTGGAGTACGACATGTTCAAGGCCGTGTTCACCATCAATGTTGTACCCGGTGACGCGCCTACCGTTTCCGGTGTCGAAGACGGCAAGACCTACTGCGGTGAGCAGGAAGTCACTGTCAACGATGCCAACGGCGATCTGGCTTCCGTGACTCTGAACGGCGAAGCAGTTGAACTGGCTGACGGCAAGTTCACCGTTTCTGCTGCAGAAGGCGAGCAGACC
>JAZNGJ010000023.1:0-8713 GCA_045576415.1 Faecousia sp.
GGAATTAAAAAAAACCAGCCCCCGGCTCCCCCCCAGCCGGGGTCTTTGTCACCTTATTTGTCCCAGTTGGGATTAGCTGCCAGCCACTCGTCCAATTGCTGCTGCAGTTCGGCCATGATCTCGTCGCTTCCCGCATCCTTAAGCTCCTGCAGCATTTCATCATAAAGCTCCGGTGTCATTTCTGGTATGATGATTTTTTCTCCCTTTTTGTCATACACAGGTTCGTTGTTGTAGAAGATCCAGTAGTATTTTCCGAGGATCCTTCCGATTTCGTTCAACTCTTCCTCAAAGGCGGTATAGTCAAAAGCGATAGGATAGTTAACTGCAGGTGCCGTATCCAAACTGTCGCGATACTTCTGCAGCTCCTCCTTGTTTGAAAACCGTGTGTATCCCTTGCATGCATCAGCCATGCTGTAGTAGGTGCCGTCCGCTACCCTGACAGGTATGATCTCTCCGTCAGCAACGGTATAATCCCGTCCTTCCTTGCCGTAGAGGAATTGATTCCGGAAGGCCTCATCCTCCGCCAGCAGATGCAGCAGCTGAACAGCCTCCTCCTTGTGCTGGGAGACAGCTGCAATACCGTTGGTTCCAAACCAATCTTTTCCAAAGAGACTGTCGAACCGATCCCGTGCAATTGGGATGTAGATTATCCCGTTTTCCTCAATCGGACCATCTTCCATCTGCAGGATACCCATGCTGCCATAGTGCACAGAATAAACATCCTCGCCGCAATAACCGGCATCTGCATACCGGATCATTGCCTCCTGCAGAAACCGGATCTTTTCCGCAAGATTTACAACGGTAGGCGCTTCTGCGTTGTTCTCGATGGCAAAGCAGACACCGATCGTCTGGTAGAGCCGGTTTACTACATCATCGATATTGGTCGGCAGGGGTGTTGCCAGCACTTTACCCATATTAGATATGTTACTGAAACTGATCGCAGTACCTTGACAGATATGTGGCATAAACGGCTTGTTGCCGTTGGCTTGATACAGCTTTGCGAAAACCTCATCCATTTCCCAGAAATCGTGTTGAAAATCTGCTGGGGTCAGGCCTGCTTTCTCCATCAGCGACTTGTCCACATACCAGCCGTTATAGCCGTATAGAACATTATGCTGGGCAATTCCGTAGATCTCTCCTTCAACGGTGGTGGTGAGCCAGTTCCGTTTGTGCGCGACAGAGTTTCTCAGTGTTGGCTGGGCATCTCCTTTTACATAGTCTGTGATGGGAGCAAGCAACTCCTGCATTTCGTTGGGAGTCATATATCCGAATATCAAATCTGCATCCTTTAGCTCCTCCTGCGCTTCCGCAGAGCCCAACAGGTCGTAATCAGCGTAAGGTCCGCCGGTAATAACGCTGCCGGAATAGCCACTCATCAAAACAGCAAACTGTACACGGAAGGGCATGTACTTGTCCGCAAGCATTCCATTTAGCTCAATGACAGCCTCCTCCGTCCAGAGCCGGTCCATGTTTTCCATGATAAATACCCACTTTAAAACCGGCAGACCTTCTGGGTTCTCCACATTTCCGGGAAGATACTGGATGCTTTTTTGAATGTATTCTTCGGGCAGCGGCGGGGATTGCTTAAAACTGATTGGCTTATATTTCCATTCATCATCTGATCCTGCCGGATTGGTAGGGGGTGTAGTTGTAGTATTGCCGGAGATATTTGTTTCCCTGGAATTGAGCGGAATCAGATCTTCTTTTTGCAAACCGTCTGTTAGCGCAGAAAAGGTCACATAGCCCTGAAGGATCTCTCCCGTTCCGTCTTCGTGGTCAACCACATATTGCAGCACGACGCCCTGCTCGGATCTTGCTACTACAGAGGCAGCACTTTTTGTAATGTCATATATGCCGTTATAAAGTGTCTTTCCGGTAGCTAGATCCACCAGTTCCCGCATTCCGTCACCGACGGCACGGAATGCGTACCCGCCGCCCAAATGCCAGTAACTGGCGTTCTCCGCGATCAATTCTTCCTTTCCGGTTTTCAGATCGTAGGTGTAGTTATCTCCCCGGGAACCATCCACGCCGGTGGTCAGATAGTACAGCTTATTGCCAACGATCATCTGCATTTCCAGACAGTCCTGGCGCTTTTTTTGAAAAAGAACCGTTGTTTTGCCGGAATCTTCATCCCAGCGCTCCAGTGTAACTGTTGCCTGCCGCAGCTGTTCCAGATAATCTTCTGCGTCCCTGTCCAATCCGCCGGTCATATGTCGGTTTATGAGGACACTGCCATCCTGTACTGCGCAAAGTCTTAAAGTATTACCATCCCGCTCTTCTATAAGGATCTCATCTTTACCGGTAGTCAAGTGAATACGGCCAATGTATACCATTTCCAGTATTGATGCTTTACCCGTCTGATATTCCTCGACGGTGCTGGTTACCCTGGCCTGGTAGTAAAGCCACCTGCCGGCTGGAATATAGCTGCTCATGGTTACAGCGCTTTGCTCTCCTATGAACTGCTTGCCCGGTGTGCCGATCTCCACCAGGGAGAGGCCTGTAGCATCCCTGCGGCAAAGCACACCCAATTCGTTAATATAATAAAGGTGTTCGTTTTCGATAAACAAACATGCCGACAAATTACCTATGGATGCATCGCAGTCTGGTGAGTCGTGGGAACAAGCAACCAAAGGGCAGAGAACGGCACTGTTGCCGGAAGCAAAATCCACATAGGTTAATATGTTGTGGGGATTGGAAAGATAGTAATATCCATATTCACTCATTGCGCCGGCGTTGGGCCTGGCGGAGGTCCAGCGCCATTGGCCTGACGCGAATGTATCCGTCTTGGCGAACCAGTTCCATGCGCCAATGCCGCAGCCCAGCAGCAGGATAACTGCCAACGCGATCAACAGAATCTTCTTTTTCATAATGTTTTCTCCTTTCGGCGTTTAGATAGACAGCATACTTTAACTATCTACTCATATAACCCTTTGGAGTCCGATTTTGGGACAATATTTTTTGAAAAGATTTGTATAAAAGAGAATTTGTGAGATGTGACAAAATAAGAAAATTAAATTTGTTGCATTTTACCAACAGAAAAACCGCCGGAGGATACTCCGGCGGAAGATCCTTATTTGCTTGCCTGCTTTATGGATAGGCTGATGCGGTGGCGCTGCTCATCTACGGAGAGTACCACTACCTTCACCACATCACCGACCTTCAGCACCTCGCTGGGGTGGCGCAGCCGGCGGCTGCAGACCTCGGAAATATGCACAAGGCCGTCCTGATGGACACCGATATCCACAAAAACGCCAAAATCGATAACATTGCGCACCGTGCCGGTTAATTCCATGCCGGGCTTTAGATCCTTCATTTCCAGCACATCCTTGCGCAGTATGGGAGCAGGCAGCTCGTCACGGGGATCCCTGCCGGGTTTGGAAAGCTCCTTGGCAATGTCGATCAGTGTGGGTTCGCCAACACCGCATTCGGCGGCAGCTTTGGCTGTACCGTAGCTTTCCAGCAGGGCAGGGAGCTGGGAAAGATCGTCGCCCAGCAGCTTCAGCAGCGCCTTTGCGGCGGCGTAGGATTCGGGGTGAACACCGGTATTGTCCAGAACTTCTTTGCTTTCGGGCACGCGCAGGAAGCCTGCGCACTGCTCGAAGGCCTTGGGTCCCAGCTTGGGCACCTTTTTCAGCTGAGCACGGCTGCCGAAGGGACCATTTTCTTCCCGATAGGCAACGATATTCTTTGCGGTAGTGGCATTCAGACCGGAAACCTGCTGCAAAAGGCTTCGGGATGCGGTATTCACATCCACACCCACGGCGTTAACGCAATCTTCTACAACGCCGTTGAGCGCGCTGTCCAGCTCCTTCTGAGGGCAGTCATGCTGGTACTGACCCACGCCGATGGCCTTGGGATCGATCTTGACCAGCTCTGCCAGCGGATCCTGTAGCCGGCGGGCGATGGATACGGCGGAACGCAGATTCACATCGTATTCAGGGAACTCCTCAGCCGCCAGGGGGGAAGCGGAATAAACGGAAGCACCGGCTTCATTGACGATCATGTAGCTTGCATGGGGAAAGGAGCGGAGCATTTCCACAGCCATGGCTTCGGTTTCCCGGGAGGCAGTGCCATTTCCAATGGCGATGTGCTGAACGGCATGCTTGTGCATCAAGCCGGACAGAATAGTGATGGCTTCCTGTTTTTTCTTTTCGCTGAAGGTGGGATAGACCACGGAGGTAGCAAGCACCCTGCCGGTGGGATCCACCACCGCCACCTTGCAGCCGTTGCGATAGCCGGGATCCAGACCCATGGTCACAAAGCCCTTTACCGGCGGCTGCATCAGCAGAGGCTTCAAATTCAGAGCAAAATTGTGGATGGCGCCGCTGTAGGCCTTTTCCGACAGATCGCCGCGGATCTCCCGCTGGACGGAGGGGAAGATCAGACGCTCGTAAGCATCTTCCGCGGCGGCGCGGACAAAGGCGGAAACATTGGCAGTGGGCTTCAGCGCGGCGCGGCAGACAAGGGCTGCGCCTTCGTTACCGGGCAGTGCGATGGAAACTTTCAAAAATTCTTCCTTTTCGCCCCGGTTGATGGCGAGGATCTGGTGATCCATCAGACGGGAAACAGGGGTGCTGAAATCATAGTAGAGTCTGTATACACTGTCTTTCTCCGGATCTTCGGCATGGCAGGTAAGGACAGCCTTCCGGTTCATCAGCTCTCTTAAGCTTTTGCGGATGGCAGCGTCGTCGCTCAAGTCCTCAGCGATAATATCGGATGCGCCGGCGAGGGCATCTTCTATGGTTTCGACACCTTTATCTGGGTTTACATAATCCTGCGCCAGAACTGCCGGATCCTGCCCGTCCTGTGCAAAGATGGCAGCAGCGAGACCTTCCAGACCCTTCTCCCGGGCAATGGAGCCGCGGGTGCGGCGTTTTTGTTTGTAGGGACGGTACAGATCCTCCACTTCCGCAAGGGTAGCGGCGTTGTCAATGGCGGCAGACAGTTCTTCTGTCAGCTTACCTTGGTTTTCAATGGAATTTTTCACCTCGTCCCGGCGCTGCTGCAGATTGCGCAGATAGGAAAGGCGGGTCTCCAGTGTGCGCAATGCGGTATCATCCATGGCACCGTGCATTTCCTTGCGGTAACGGGCGATAAAGGGGATGGTATTTCCCTCATCCATCAGAGCAATGACATTTTCCACATAGGAAAGTTTCTGTCCCAGCTCTTGGGACAGGATCTCAGCGATTGAAAGCATAGGTTTCTCCTTTGGTTGATTTCAAAAGATATCATACCACATTTTCTGCAAGAAGGGAAGAAAAATCCGCCCCGAAAACCGGGGCGGAGAGGAGCTATTCCATTGCGTTTCGGAAAACGTCATAGGCTTCCTGCATCAGTGCCACCATCCGGTCAACACCGGCAGCTTTGAGCTCAGCCTCAAATTGATCCCGATCTGTGCTGGGATCTCCTTTTCCGGAGAGCCAGTCGTTCCGGTATTTGGCTATGATCTGCGAGATTTCGGCATATAGTGCTGCGTGCTCGTTTATAACGGAACTTGTCATATACGGTCGGGGCCAGACCTCTGTGTTGACGACATCCTCATACAATGCAAACAATTCCCGTCTTTTCTCTAGAGTGTCTGTAGTAATGCGGCGGTTGAGCCACTCATCCTGCGTAACAGCGCTTGGTAGTCCGGAAAGGATCATATTTAGCCGGTTGGCATCACTGTATAGATAACTGAGAGTGGTGTCGCCGCCCATGCTGCCAGTTCCTACTTTTCCATCCTCATCAATGCGCAACTGGTTACCGGGTTCGCCGAAGTTAACGCGTTCGTTCACTTCCTGGCTGTAGAACTGATCCATCCATGCCAGAGCGATCTCGGGGTTCTCACAGTTAGCGGAGATAGCGAAGTTACCCTTCAGGCCCATTTCACCAGGGTGTACATACCAGCGGGTCTTGTAGCCCTCTACCTTGGGAGGCAGGATGGAAACGTACTCGCACATTTCAACGCCCGGCAGCTTGGTACCTCTGTTACGGGCGGGAGCACCGGTACCGGTCCAGAAAGCAATGCGCTCGGGTTCGCCATTGTCACGGACATACTGGTCCTGACGATACTCGTACAGAGGCTTGCCGTCACCGTCATGGCCCAGCAGGTAGTCTTCGTATGCCCAGCCATTGTCGAACCACTTCTTCATGGTGGTCATGAAGTCGATCCAGTTCTGGGTCAGAGGGGCAAACTTAACCTGGCCGTTTTCCAGAAAACAGTAGCCTTCGTTGGTCTGATCCTTGGTGGGGATGCCCCACATGCCCAGCAGAGTCTCGATAGAGTTGCCGCTCCACATATAGCAGGAGAAGGGCAGCTCGTCGGTGGTGTCGCCGTTGCCGTTGGCGTCATTCTTCTCAACCCAGTCAAAGAACTTTTCCAGGCCGTCCAGAGTGGCCAGATCTTCGATGGTCATGCTGGCGTCTTCCACCCAAGTTTTGTTGACCCAACAGGTGTTTTCCAGATAGTTAGATTTATCTCCATCGTACGATCCTAAAATATAGATGTGACCATCAGGCGATGTAAATATGCCCTTAGCCTCGGGACTTTCATCCAAAACACGGCTGTTGAAGTTGGGCATAATATTGGGGTTGGTGATATAGTCGTTCAGCGGCAGAAACTTACCACTTTCTGTAATGGCACTGATATCTTCATTGTTGTGCAGCCATGAGGTCACGATAATATCACCGTATTTGTCCGTCTCCAGCATGGATTGGAAATAGGAAAGGCGGTCGTTATAGGGCAAAGGAGAAATCTCAACTTTTACGTTGGTCCGCTCATACAGATCGTTCCAAAGTTGATTTCCGGACAGATGCAGCAGCAGCCCATCGGATACTATGGGACTAACCGGCACTGTCAGTGTCAGGGTAACTTCCTCCTCCAGAGGGAATTGCACCGAAAACGGCGCGGTAGTCGTGGGGGTGGCAGTCGTTAGCGTGGTGGGAATGGTGGTAGTTTTGTTCGGTATTTCAGAATAGCTGCAGCCAACTACTGTTACCAAAAAAACAAACAAGCAAATCATTGCCAGAAGCTTGCGAATCATAAAAATGCCACCTTTCATAAAATTTTGGATTTATACTGCAAAATAATGATAACACAAGGGGAAAGAACAGTCAATGTTTATAAGTAAGACTGCATATAAAAACAAAAGCCGCTGCATGAAGCAGCGGCTTTTGAGGAAGAACGGTTACAACTCCAGCTTCAGGTCGTTTTCCTTGATCCAGCCCCATTTGCGCAGGATGACACAGAATACCCAACTGAGGATCGCGGGGAGGACAAAGCAGATCAGCGCCAGACCGATCCAGTCCATGGCGGTAATGGCGGCTTTGGTTCCGGCAGCCACATCGCTGACCCAGCCGGTGTACACACCGATCTGACCCACAAGACCGCAGGTGCCCATACCGGAAGAAACAGGAGCACCGTTCATTTCTAGCTTGAAAAGGCAGGTAGCAATGGGGCCGGTGATCATGGATGCCAGCGTAGGGGGGATCCAAATGCGGGGATTTTTGACGATATTGGGCATCTGCAGCATGCTGGTGCCGATACCCTGGGCAACAAGACCGCCCCAACGGTTTTCCTTAAAGCTCATGACGGCAAAGCCCACCATTTGCGCGCAGCAGCCGGCAACGGCAGCACCGCCGGCAAGACCGGTCAGACCCAGTGCGGCGCAGATGGCAGCAGAGGAGATGGGCAGAGTCAGTGCAATGCCGATGATGGCAGATACCAAAATGCCCATGATGAAGGGCTGCTGATTGGTGGCCCACTTGACGGCATCACCCACAGCACTGGCAGCGGCGCCAATGGGAGCGGCGATCAGGCAGGAAAGGCCCACACCGATCAGAATGGTAACGATGGGGGTCACCAGAATATCGATCTTTGTTTCCTTGGAAACCAGCTTGCCGCATTCGCAGGCAACGATGGCTACCACATACACAGCCAGCGGCCCACCTGCACCGCCGATGGCATTGGCGGCAAAGCCCACTGGAATCAAAGAAAACAGCACCATGCCCGGAGCGTGGAGGGCAGAACCGATGGCTACGGCAATGCCGGGGCCGACCATAGCAGATGCCAGACCGCCCAGTGTGTAGGTCACCTGACCCTCGCCCTTGCCGAGGGTGACGATGATCTCGTTCAAAAATGCGATATGGAATTGCTGACCGATGGTGTTGAGGATGGTGCCCACCAGCAGTGTGCAGAAAAGACCCTGGGCCATGGCGCCCAGCGCATCGATGCCATAGCGTTTGCCGGAGAACACGATGTCCTTGCGTTTGAGAAATTCGCGGATTTTGCTCATTGTTAGTTTCACTCTCTTTCAGTAGATTAGCGTCTGCTGAAAAAGCGTGCGCCAGATGTAGATGTCTGACCCTAGACGGTTCAAAACGGTCATGGCGGCATATCTTTGCTTTTCGCCGCGGAACCGCTCAATCGCCTTCGGTGCTGACCCGCCCGGTGCAGCCTCTGCACCGGCAAGCCTTTGCCCGTTCTTCACAGATCGGAAACAGTGAGGTCATTATATCCTTTTGTCCGTGTGTTGTCAATATCCGCTTGGAGCGGTAAATGATCGTTTCGCTTAGTAAGCGACGCACTAAAAAAGAAGCATGTCATTGCGAGGGCAGCTATGCTGCCCGTGGCAATCTCCCGGTACCATCTATAGAAATGCTAAGCAGGATCGGAGATTGTACCAGGAGATTCCCACGGCCCATTTGGGGCCTCGGAATGACAAGGTAGACG
>JAZNGJ010000024.1:0-8272 GCA_045576415.1 Faecousia sp.
GTACTGCCTGTTTACCAAAAGCCCTGTCAAAAATTCAACGCCTGTGATAATCCCTGCGCCCACAATCGCCCGGGTAAGAAAGTTTTTGGTTACCTTTCCCAGCTTGCCCAGCAGCAGGAAACAGGAACCGCCAGCCAAAAACATACTGCTGTGACTCCAGCCACGCCACAGTAGTTCCATTCCCATATAGGCACAGCCACCCAGATAGAACAGCACCGCCTGTTTCCAGATTTTCATAAATAATCACCTCAGATGCAGTATCGCCAGAAAAATTCGAAAAAAATCAAAATAATACTTGACTTTTTTCGATTGCTTGGATATAATAACGAAGCTGATTTCGCCTGCGAAATCCGGTGACCATCTTTGGCGGCATAACTCAGTTGGTAGAGTAGCCGGTTCATACCCGGTATGTCACCTGTTCAAGTCAGGTCGCCGCTACCAGGCCCGTTGGTCAAGCGGTTAAGACACCGCCCTTTCACGGCGGTAACATGGGTTCGATTCCCGTACGGGTCACCAAAAGAGACAAATCCGAACTATTTCGTAAATCGAAATTGGTTCGGATTTGTTTTTTATTATACATATCCCGATTAAGGGTTCAGCAGAGCAAGGCTACGATGCCTTGCTCTGTTCTTTTTTCGCCTCCTGATCGGCTTTCCACTGGGCAATCTCTGCTTTTCCTTTATCGGATTCACAAAAGGCGATGATATCCGGGAGCAAACATCTTGCCATCTCCATTCGCAGATGCGCTGGGATTTCCGGCATATGCTTTTCTCCACGGATGTCCCAATAGATATACTGGAGGCACATCCATATTTTCTTAAACAGCGGAGCCTTTCTGTAGGCATCCTGCTTCATCCAGTTTTTGGCTAGCTCTCGCTTCTCTTGTTCCTCCTGTAGGAGGCGCTCGGTGATCTGCTTTTGTTTCTTGTGCCAAGATTCCAGATCAGTGACTCCATAGGGTGTGATGCTGGTGTCTGCCATCATCTCATTGAAGCGGCGTACAAATTGTTTCCAGGTCATAGATTCCTCCTTACATCGAAAGATTGAATCCCCAACCTTCGTCATCGTTGGGATTTTCGTCGATGGGTTCATCCTTTTGCAAGGCGTGCTGAATTAGGACGGTGGTTGCACCGATGGCAAGGCCTGCGGCTGCGGCAGCGTTCTGTGCCTGCCGTTCCTTTCGCTCCTCCTCTGTTTCCTCGGTGCTGTCCTCAAAGAGGCTCATCAGATTCCCAGCCCCACGCGCGCCCATAAGAGCAAGACTAAGATTGTCGGAATGGCGGTCAGTGCCAGCCTTAGCCACCAAATTGCCTCGTCCCGGACGGTTTGCCGCCAAATAATCCGAGAGGCTTTCTCGCTCGCTTTCCCAACCTGTTCTACGGCTTCCTTGGTCAGCTTCTCGATAGCCTTCCTGGACGCCTCCGTCTGCTCCTGCGCCGCCGCCATCATCGTCCGCTTGTACTCCAGCGCTGCTGACAGATAACCCCGATCCTGGCTTGCCATCTGCCCGCTGGTCAGTCGCATTTCCTTGAGTAACGCCTGCAACTTCTCCCAATCCTCTGCTCTGATCTGCACCATAGGCACTTGCGGCGTTTCCTGCTGTTGTCGTAATGCCGCTGGCGTATTCTTCGCCTTCAGTTTGTCCATATAATTCGGCTCGGATCCTAAACTCATGGTCCATATTCTCCTTCCTGTATTTTTCTTCGTTCAATCTGTTGTCCCGGACACGTCGTTCCTCACCATTATCCAAGCGGAGAATGTAGGTGATATACTTGCGCTCCGGGGTGTAGATCATGTCATAACCCAGCTTTTTCATTTCCTTTTTGAACTCAGCCTTGTTTCTGCTTCTCCCCATGCAGTAGTCAATGGCCACTCGCAGTTCCATCTTCCAGCTGTTGCCACGCTCTGCCGCACGATACTCCTTCGGCCCAAGGCGCTGAGATTTCTTGTTGGGATCATAGGTTTTCAGTGTGGTGAGTCCGTGGGCTTGGCAGATCTCATCGCTGCGTTTCCGTAGATCGGCCAGATAGAATTTGTTGCTATGGAGCTTACTGCCGGTTTCGAAGTCATAGGCTGACACCACAAAATGATTGTGCAGATGATCTCTATCGATGTGGGTGGCGACGATCATTTCCCGGTTACCAAGGCCTTGCGCCAGTTCCATGCCAATGTCATGGGCCTGCTGAGGAGATAGCATTTCCTCCGGTCTGAAGGATTGCACATAGTGATAGAACCGCACATTGCCAGCTTTGCATCCAAAATGTTTCTGCGTAGCCAAGAAGGATTCGTTGGCCAACTCCGGTATACAGTTGATGCCGGAAACATAGGCCAGCTGCTCGCCATCCTCCAAAGTCTTCGACGGCTGCATGCAGTAGTCGATGACACCTTTTTGTGCGCTGGGATTTTGACTTTTCTCAGGGATACATTCAACTACTGCCATCCTTATCACCTCCGATGGCAAGCAGGATCTTGCGGTACACATCCAGCAGTTCCGACAGATCCACTGCTGAGATTCTGCGCTGATGCACCAGCCGAACCAGCTGGTTTAAGTTATTTCCCTGGCGGCGAAGTTCCTGGTTCAATTCCCGGAGGTCTTCGTTTACCACGATTTTTCCGTCCATGCACATCTTCAGAACGAAGTCCCGCATAGATGGTGCGACCGCCTTGTGCATTCGTTTTTGCATGGCTGTTTTCTCTTCCGGTGTCAACCGGATCGTTAATCTCTCTGTTTGATTTCTTCCCATCTGATTATCCTTTCCGTTAAAAGTGGGAGCGGCTTTGCCGCCGGGCTTCTGCCCGATTGTCTTAGCTGGCAGGCTAAGACGGTGCGGGACAGCGGCGCCATTTTGGCGGTGGGCGTCCACGCGCTATGCTTGCCCCGGACAAAAGTCCGGGAAAACAAGGGGACTTCTTCGTGATATTCATTGAAGAAGAAACACTGCTCCGCAGGCGCAGTGACAACATGACAGCTGACAGCTGCGTTCGTATCAATCGGAGTGCGTGTGCAGTGTTTTTGTGCCGTCACCCGTCATGCTGTCATGCTTGGGTGTACCAGCTTGTTCCACCAACACTGGCACTTCAACAGGCAGTTTTGCGCTTGCAAAGCGTAGCACCTTGGCACGGTCAAAGAGTAGATAAAACACCAGCGTTCTGCTGGTTCCAGTCCGCTCGCTTTCAAAGCGGAAACCCAGTTCCTCTAGCTGAGTGTGATGCTGTATCAACTTTTTCTTGACCATGTTGGGCTTGAGCATTTTCTCGCCGGTCAGTTCCAGGTATGCGTTTGCGCCGTCGCAAAGCTCCGTGGCTTGTATGCGTAGCGTGTTGCATTCCTGTTTTGCGTGACCGCTTCCGGGATTGCTTTTTGCAATATTTGTTTTTGCTGTCAGATACAAAACAATGGCACGGACATAAGGGTCTAAACCATCCGCTTCGTATTCCAGCTCTTCTGCCAACTCCCACAGCGCATCGTCGCTCATTTTGATTTTGATATCCCGAGTCTCCATATCTCTTCCGGAAACATACAGCGTTCCTTCCCGGTTGATCCGATCCAGACGCTTCAGCAAAAGATAGCCATCCGCTGCAGCAGTCATGCCCATGCTACCGGAAGCCTGCTTGAACGGATCACTCTCCTCTGCTTTTTTGCCGTGGTGAACAAGGAGAACAGAAATATCATTCTCCAAAGCGAATTGCTGGAACTGATGCATCTCTACGTAGTCACGCTCATACATGTTCTGTCCGCTGTTCTTTGCGGGCGCACGGACGAGCATAAATGTGTCTATGACGATCAATGCCGTGTCGGGATGCGTCAGCTTGAAGGTTTTCAATTCATCCAGCAAACCTTCATCCAATCGTGGTGCCCGTGTTGTGATGCAGAGTTTGTCCGTACCTTCATCCGCCAGGGAATGCAATCGTTTCTGCAAACGACCCATGGGATCTTCCAGTGCCAAATACAGTACTGTTCCCTTGCGCGTCGGGTAACACCAAAAGTTTTCTCCTTTCGCTACCGCCATGCACAGCTTCAGCACAAACAAAGATTTGCCAACCTTCGGCGCACCGGCAAATACTGTGAGACCGGCAGGAAGTATCTCTTCCACGGTGTATTTGATCGGGGGCAGTTGCATTTCCATCAGCTCGGCAGAGGTGATGTACTCAAGTTTTGCTTGTTCAGTTGACATTTGATTCACCCTTTCTCTCAGAATATAGACACCAACCCATAATACTACAATAATATTAGGTAATGGATATGATACTACAAGCAAATTATGTTGTCAATAGTTTTCTACAGTAAAATTGTATTTCTCCTTGACGACTCCAAGAATATATGATAAGATACAGCTAATATACCATCAGGAGGTATTTGTATGAGCACAATCAGCGACCGCATCAAGGAATATCGTTTACGGAAAGGAATGACCCAGCAGGAACTGGCAGAGGCCTTGGGCGAAAGCTCCGGCCGTGTCATCTACCATTGGGAGAAAGGTTCCGGTCGTCCCGATTGCGAAAAGATTGCTAAACTGTGCGATTTGCTGGATGTATCTGCCGACGAACTGATTGGCTGCAAAGTAATGCACCACCGTCCCACTGCCACTGAGTGGAACATGATACAAAAATACCGTGCCCTGGACGAGCACGGTAAGGAAATTGTTGACTATCTGATTGAGGTCGAGCATAAGCGCATTGCGGTTGCGGAGAAGAAACCCAAACTGCGTATGCTGAAGATCGACTATTACGCACTGCCTGCGTCCGCCGGCACCGGCAACTTCCTGGACAGCGAGTTTGCAGAGGAACTGCTGGTTCCGGAATCTGATATTGCAGAGCAGGCAGACTTTGTGATCTCTGTTGGCGGCGACAGCATGGAGCCCACATTCCACAATGGTGACAAAGTCTTTGTTGAGAAGTGTGACTCTGTTGACATCGGTGAAATTGGCATCTTCGTTGTTAACGGCGATGTTTACATCAAGGAGCGCGGTAACAATCAGCTGATCTCTCATAACCAAAAGTACAACCCCATTGCATTGACTGAACACGATAGCGCCTTCTGCTGCGGCAGAGTGTTGGGCTGTGTTGAATAATAAAAGTCTAAGAGCGGCATCAATACGGGATGCCAGCAAGGCTGGCAGAAACTAATTGGTTACCAGCTACTTGGAAGCTTCACAGCGCCCGTTGAGGATGCTAAAGAATACTACCGAAGGTCTATATATCTAACCAAACAAGAATCCCTAACTGCTTTTACGCAGTTAGGGATTCTTTTGTTTTCTGATAGCAATTTTTGAATCGTGTTAGGACACACGCTTCAAAATTAATGTACCTTGTGTCGTAGAATTTCCGCCCTCTAAAATCAAGGAATCACCTTCAACGCGGAAGGTATACTGCGCATCTTTTGCACCTTCATATGCAAAGTCGATGTAAAGAACATCTTCCTCAATGGTATACGAAAATGAATATTCTGCAGAGGGCAGAACCATGGAGCCCTTTCCGTCCTTGTAGAATGCGTAAGTTGTAACCCCATCTACAGACCATTCGCCTTGAATTGGGTTTCGCGTCAATGCCCAGAATAGGATCAGCGACAAAGACACCACAACAAACACAAAAGCAATCAATATCATGTATTTTTGCTTGCCTTGCAGTTTGCAGACTCTCTTCTTGTTATCTATGTTTCCCATCACTAACTCCTTCCGTGTATTTATGGTGGTTATATAATGCTATTCTGGGGGGGCGGTGGTAGGTCCACCGCCCCGTTGTCTAACTGGAAATAGGTACGAATTCTTATCGTGCGGAGTTCCGTCTTCTTCTCGGAAGGGCAATCAAGATGATTCCAGCTGCAGTGACGGATACCAGCAGAACTATAATCATCACATAAGAATGATCACCTGTCGGCGGTACCGGACTATCCAATTTGTTACCACAAACATCGCAAGCACCATCAAGATTCTCATCCTTGTGTCCGAGAGCTTCTTCTACGTACCCGCATCCTGCTCGCTGGCACTTTGCCGCATCGGTGCAGGTTGCATCGGTCAGGTCATGACCCAAAGCCTCAATGACTACGCTGGTCTTGTCTGTAATCACTACCGCACTGGATGCATCAGCGAACCACTCTGCACAACCGGAGCAGGTGTAGTAGGCGGTATGGCCAGCTTCGGTACAAGTAGGATCTTCCGCAGGAACCAGCGTCAGTCTGTGCACATGGCTGCGTTCATAGCCGCATTTCACACAGGTATCGCCAGTGCCATAATCATGGGCAGCCTCATCGATCTTATCGCCACAGCCACATTCGTGCCAATGGGTTTCTTCACCATAACTCCACTGCGTGGAATAGTCGTGATCCAATGCACTACCAACATCGGTGATGGTATCTGTTGCATCGCAGCGATCGCACTTAGCTGTCTTTGTACCATCCTCGGTGCAGGTTGCGTTGCCGTCGGATACATAGTGTGTGAAGCTGTGATTCAGAGCACTACCAGTATCAGCAATCGTATCGGTTGCGTCACAACGGTCACACTTGGCGGTCTTAGTACCATCCTCGGTGCAAGTTGCGTTGCCGTCGGATACATAGTGTGTGAAGCTGTGGTCCAGAGCACTACCGGTATCGGTGATAGTATCGGTTGCGTCGCAACGATCACACTTCGCAGTCTTCGTGCCATCTTCAGTGCAGGTTGCGTTACCATCAGATACATAATGGGTGAAGCTGTGGTCCAATGCGCCAACGACTACACTAGTCTTGTCCGTGATCACCACAGCACCGGATGCATCAGCGAACCACTCTGCACAACCGGAGCAGGTGTAGTAGGCGGTATGGCCAGCTTCGGTACAAGTAGGATCTTCCGCAGCCACCAGGGTCAGATTGTGGACATGAGAAGCATCCAGCACAACGGTGAGCTCCAGCACATCGGAGTAAATTTTCCCTTCTTCCTGGCGAACAATACGATAGGTCTTTTCCTCCGCGGTGATAGGCTGCTCATAAATTGTGTAGTCCTCACATTTCCAAGGATCTTCACTACCTTCAGCGGAAGAATAACCGATCTGGCCGAGGCTCATGCCGGTCACCAGCAGCTTACTGCCTGCAGAAACCGTCAAAATGCCACTTTCCGTAATTTCCACTGTACCATACTTACCATCAGGGCCAACCACAACAACCGTCGGCATATCGGACTTGGTTGTTTCATATTGGTTTTTAGCCGTTGCGCGTTGGGTCTGAACGGTGATTGCTGCAGAAACTCCTGCATCCTCAGGATGGATCTCCACTACAGTAAAGCCCACATCCGTTCCCTCTACAGAGAAGGTGAAATAGCCGTTTCGATCTGTGTAAACAATCTCATTGAGCAACTGGATATGACGCGCATCCGAAGCCAGAACAATACGTCTGCCGGCCACAGGATTGCCATAGGTATCAAGAAGTCTTCCCTCCAGAGTTACACGCTCTGCCGTTTTCACCACTACGAAGTCGTATGTGGTTTCAATTTGCGTAACATACTGTTGAATCTCCAGTTCGTCAGAGACAAAGGTTGCACCCAATGCAAGGCCCGCATAGTTCTTCACGGATCCGTTTACAGTTACCTGCACAGTGCCGGTCAACGGTTCACCGTCCTGACGGGATACCATTAGCTTGCGGCCATAATACACCTCTGAATCCGTTGCGCTGACTTCCCGGTCGGTGAATGTCAGTACACAGGGTACATTCTCACCGTCTACCGTCAATGTGACTGCTCCGTCGAAGCTATCGATATCCATGTACTGGCCGAATTGCACCAGCACACCTTCCGTATAACCGTTTACATCCACAATTTCGGGTGCCTGCGTGGTCACCAAACCGATGTTGATGTCCAGCTGGGGCGGCGGCACCGGCAGCCAGCCATCCACGGCATGAGGATCCATCGTGGTATCCGCCGCCAGATAACCGTCTTTTTGTGCCACTACCTTCCAGTTACCCGGGGGCGTGAGCCAGGAGTAGAAGCCACCGGCATCAGTCATGATGGTACTTACCTGACCGTAATTTTCTGCATCCCACAGCACGGCGTTGCCGTCTTCATCCTGGTAGTAGATACTGACAGCGGCACCCTCTACACGGTTGGAAAGCACAGCCTCGTAGACGAAGCCTGCCGGGTCAATCAGCGGATCGGAACATTCCATTAGCGGATATTCCTCTTGCTCGATGATTAGATCCATCAGCATATCATCTTCCGAGAAGATCATATCCCCTGTGTCGTAATCCGTTTCCTCATCAAATTCCATCTTTCCTTGATCCCAGCGCTCGCCATCTTCATAGCCGGACGGA
>JAZNGJ010000025.1:0-6879 GCA_045576415.1 Faecousia sp.
TCTTGAGCACGCCGTTGACATAGCAGTAGCAGCCCTTGCCCTGTGTCCTGCCCATGACCAGCATATCAAAATCATCCTCTTCAATGAGAGCGGAATTGAATTTGAATTCGGCATAGTCTGCCTTGGTCATGCCGGCAGGGATCGTGCCGCGCAGCTCTGCCTGTGCCATTTCCTCACGGATCTGGCCCAGAGAGGTCTCCACTTCCACGCCCAGAACCTCATTGAGGTTCGAGTTCGCGTCCGCGTCCACCACAAGGACAGGTCCTTTATTCTTCTTGCACAGATAGTCGATCAGCATGCCGCAGGTAGTCGTCTTGCCTACGCCGCCCTTACCGGCGACAGCGATGGTATGGGGCATAAAAATTCTCCTTAGGATTTTGAGGTGGATACAGAAAAAGGACACGAATCCATTTCTTTGTTCAAGGCCGGGCCCACTATCTTCTGTTTCGATTTTTCATATCGTGTGGGCACACTGTCCCATACCGATACAATTATATTATAACACATTCAGTGCAGAAATTCAACCACAATTTCGCCGAAAAAACACTTTTTGCAAATTGCAATAATTGATTTAATTGCATAATTGTTTAAAAACGCAATTTTACTCAGGGTTGAACTGTGCGGGATTCACTAAATTTTCTAATTTTGTTAAAAAAACAAAAAATGCACTAGATTATAACAAATATCTATGTTATATTTATGGTTAGTGTTTTATCTATATAACACTACGCTAAACTCATAGTCGTTTTTCTGCGTACATAAAACTAATCAAACAATTAGGCAGATCGGTATGACCGTTAGTAAATCTGTAAGGAAGTGAGCAATTGGAAAACTACACCAAGTATACATTGAAGGCAGAGAGCGAACTGTCCGAACTGCTTTCCGGCAAAGATCATCTGTTTGTCATCGCCTGCAATAAGTGCTTCAAGGAATTTGAATCCGTCAACGAGCCTGATTGCGAAACATTTTTGGAGCTTGCTGCGGAGCAGGGCAAGACCATTACCGGCAGTGCCAAGTTCGATTTTCTGTGCAACAAGATAAGGACAGCCAAGAAGCTGCAGAATCTGATCCCCGAGGACACTGAGCATGTGGTGGTCATCTCCTGCGGTCTGGGTATCCAGACCGTTGCAGACCTCACCAAGCTGCCTGTATGCGCCGCCAGCAATTCCATAAGCTATACCGGCCATCACGGCATGGCTTTGACCAAGAAGGCCTGCGGTGCATGCGCCCAGTGTTATTTGAACATTACTGGTGGCATCTGCCCCATCGTGGACTGCTCCAAAAGCCTGATCAACGGTCAGTGCGGTGGCGCCAGGAACGGCAAGTGTGAGATCAGCCCCGATAAGGACTGCGCCTGGGAAAACATTCAAAATAGGCTGGAAAAGCAGGGCCGTTTGGAGGAACTGAAGGCTCAGCCAGTGCAGATCCGGGACTATTCCAAGGTGAATTTCAAGGTTATCAATGACTATGTGAAGTCCATCCGGGAGAAGCGCATGGAAGGTTGGTATGGCGGTGTCCATCCCGTGGAGGGCAAGGAACCCACCGAGCGAAAGCCCCTAGTCCGTTTCCCGGCTCCCAAGACCGCTGTGTTCCCCCTGTCCATGCACCTGGGCGCTCCCGCCAACCCCATCGTTGCTGTGGGTGACCATGTGGATGTGGGCCAGAAGATCGGTGAGGCTGCCGGTTTTATTTCCGCGCCTGTTCATTCCAGCATCAGCGGTACGGTCGTTGCCATCGAGGAGCGTCCCCATGCCACCCGGGGCAAGTGCCTCAGCATCGTGGTGGAAAACGACGGCAAGAATACTGTCCATAAGTCCGTCAAGCCCTGCAGCAAGAGCCTGGAAGAGCTGACTCCCGATGAGATCATCGAGATCGTCAAGAATGCCGGCATCGTGGGTATGGGCGGCGCAGGCTTCCCCACCTATGTCAAGCTCAAGCCCAACAAGCCCATTGATGCTGTTCTGGTCAATGCCTGTGAGTGCGAGCCTATGCTCACCGCTGACCACAGAGTGCTGCTGGAGTTTGCCGACGACATCATCTTCGGCCTGCAGGCAGAAATGAAGGCTGTGGCCGCTCCCAAGGGCATCATCGTAATCGAAGAAAACAAGCCCGACGCCATTGCGCTGCTGCGGGAAAAGACCGCCGGCATTGAGGGCATCGAGGTCCTGGAGGTTGCTACCCAGTATCCCCAGGGCGGTGAAAAGATGCTCATCAAGCGCGCCATGGGCCGCAGTGTTCCCAGCGGTGGTCTGCCCGCCGATGTGGGCGCCTGCGTCAGCAATGTTTCCACTGTCAAGGCTGTCGCGGATGCCATCCGGACCGGTATACCCCTGACGGAGCGTGTTACCACCATTACCGGCAAGTACATCCCCAATCCCGGCAATTTCATTGTGAAGATTGGCACCAGCGCTGCCGCTCTGGTGGAGGCCTGCGGTGGTATTTCCGCGGAGGATGTTCTGGTCAAGGCCGGCGGCCCCATGATGGGCTTCCCCCAGACCACCCTGGATACTCCCATTATGAAGGGCTCCAACGGCATCATCGCTATCGATAACGACGAGACCGAAGTTCAGGAGTGCATCAAGTGCGGCCGCTGTGTGGATGTATGTCCCATGGAGCTGAAGCCGCTGTACTACGCCAAGTTGGTGGGCGATCCTCAGGCTCTGAAGGACCTGAACATTATGGACTGCATGGAGTGCAGGTGTTGTGAGTATATCTGCTCCTCCAAGATCCCTCTGGTCACCATGATCAAGATGGGCAAAAACGCGGTAAGGGGGATGAAGTAATATGTTGATCACAGAACTGAAAGCGAAGGAATCCATCCTCTCTCTGATCAGCGGCAAGGTATTCATCATCAATTGCCACGGCTGTAAGGAAGTCTACTTCCCCGAAAAGGAAGCGGATGAACTGCAGAAAGAGCTGATCGCAGGCGGCAATGTCACCGGTGTGATCACGACCGACTATATCTGCAATCCGGACAACCTGAAGCTGCGTCTCCAGAAGCACGTAAGCCAGATCGAGCAGGCCGATACGGTGCTGGTATTCTCCTGCGGCGTTGGTGTGCAGACGGTTGCGGAATATCTGGAAGGCAAGCGGGTATGCGCGTGCTGCGATACGTATGCATTGCCCGGCTTCCAGGGCGTGACTCCGCTGGAGTACGACTGCAGGCAGTGCGGTGAGTGCTACCTGAATATTACCGGCGGCATCTGCCCCATTACGGCCTGCTCCAAGAGTCTGGTCAACGGCCAGTGCGGCGG
Source organism: Faecousia sp. (assembly GCA_045576415.1). GTDB lineage: Bacteria > Bacillota > Clostridia > Oscillospirales > Oscillospiraceae > Faecousia. The sequence continues at coordinate 3,255 of JAZNGJ010000025.1, forward strand.
TGCCAAAAACGGGATGTGCGAAGTGGATCCCAATATGGAATGCGGCTGGGAGCGGATCATCCGTCGCCTGACTCAGATCGGACGGCTGGATGTGCTGAAATGCCCTGTTCAGGTGCGCAACTACGCAACCGATGATGAAGTGTCCAAATCCAAGTAATTACATAGGTTAGGAGTAATAAGATAATGAGAATTACCGAATTATTTGATAACGGTGAATTTGTCGTTACCGCGGAAGTCGGCCCTCCCAAGGGTATTCATGTGGATCATGTGGTGGAAGAAGCCAAGACTTATTTGAGCGGCATCACCGCGGTGAATATCACCGATAACCAGTCCTCCGTCATGCGTATGGGCAGCCTTCCTGTCTGCGTGGCTCTGAAAAATGCAGGCCTGACCCCCATTTTGCAGCTGACTTGCCGTGACCGCAACCGCATCGCCCTGCAGTCGGAGCTACTGGGTGCAGCCATGCTGGGCATTGACAACATCCTATGCCTCACCGGCGACCACACCACGATGGGCGACCATCCCGGCGCGAAGCCTGTTTTCGACTTGGATTCCGTCTCCCTGCTGCACACTGTCTGTCAGTTGGAAAAGGGTGTTGACCTGGGCGGCAATTCCCTGGTAGGCGAAGCTCCCAAGTTTGCCAAAGGTGCCGTTGTGTCCCCCTGTTCTAACTCTGTGGATGCCCAGTTGGCCAAAATGGAGCGCAAGGTTATGGCCGGTGCGGAATATTTCCAGACCCAGGCCGTCTTTGACTCCGAGAAGTTCATCTCCTTCATGGAGAAGGCCAAACAGTTCGGGAAGCCCGTTCAGCTGGGTGTCATCATCCCCAAGTCTGCCGGTATGGCCAAATTCATGAACAACAACGTAGCCGGTGTCCATGTGCCCCAGCACATGATCGATGCTCTGGCTGCTGACAAGGAAAGAGCCAAAGCCGGCATCACCGGCGTGGAGATCGCCGCACAGATCATCCGGGAGTGCCGTCCCTACTGCCAGGGCGTGCACATCATGGCTCTGGGCTGGGAAGCCAAGGTGCATGAACTGCTGAAGCTGGCCGGAATCTAAGCGGAATACATACTGGGCCGTGGCAAAAAATGCCACGGCCATTCTTCTGGAGCAGTGTATGGGTATCGATTTGCATTTTACCTGCGGTAAAATTATAGTGTTGTTCCCGTCCAGCCGGGAACAAGCAACAGTCCCCCGCACTGTTGCATTTAGAGGGGTTCGATTCCCATACTGTACCAATTAAAGAAAGAACACCACCGGATGGTGGTGTTCTTTCTTTGGAGCAGGGTACGGGAATCGAACCCGCCTTCACGGCTTGGGAAGCCGTTGTATTACCGATATACGAACCCTGCAATTTGTGCCAGTATTATAGCAGAGTCATGTAAAAAAAGCAACCATTTTTTGTCGATTCTCCCCTTGCCCCACTCCGGCTTTTATGCTATCTTAATATAAATGATCGTTTCGCTTAGTAAGCGCCGCACTAAAAAAAGAAGTATGTCATTGCGAGGGCAGCTATGCTGCCCGTGGCAATCTCCCGGTACCATCCATAGAACTGCTGTGCAAGACCGGAGATTGTACCAGGAGATTCCCACGGCCCCTTTGGGGCCTCGGAATGACATGGTAGACGGAAGATAGCCGCATCATTTGTTCTGCTGCTGTAAACGATCATTTACCGCAGGATCGTTACCGGGCGGCGCAGGGCAAAAATGAAAACTTACGCAGTTGGTGCGAATTTGTCCGCGGCGACTCGCCGCAACGATCATTCACAGCAGAAACAGAGGTGTTCAACATGGCAGAATACGAGCTGGTACACGAAATTCAGAATCTGTGCCGCAACAACCAGATGCGGGACATTTTCTTTGACGAAGTGGAAACCGACGATCCGGCAGAATATGTCCGCCACCTCCTCAAGGGTAAAGCCGTGGATCTTTCCGTGGACGCGCAGGAAAACGGCGCTGTCACTGTCTACGCCTCCGTGGACGGGCTGACCCAGAAATTTGTTTTCACCCCATTATAATCAAGAACCGAGGCATTACTATGGACGCACAGGAACTGAAATTCAAGCGAATGACCGAACCGCCGGTGGAAAAACTGATCTGTAAGCTGGCGGTGCCCTGCATCATCAGTATGCTGGTCACCTCATTCTACAATATGGCCGACACCTTCTTCGTCGGCATGCTGGAAAGCAACGCCGCCACCGGCGCGGTAGGTGTTGTTTTCTCCATGATGGCCATTATTCAGGCCGTGGGCTTTTTCTTCGGTCAGGGTAGCGGCACCTTTATCTCCCGGGCGCTGGGCCAAAAGAATTATGACGAAGCCAATCAGATGGCCGCTACCGGTTTCTTCTCCTCCCTTGCCGTGGGTCTTCTGATCTGCCTTGCCGGTCAAATCTTTCTGGCGCCGCTGGCCTATCTGCTGGGCTCTACGGATACCATTCTTCCTTATACAAAAGATTATCTGCGGGTGATCCTGATCGGCGCGCCGTGGATGACCGCCTCTTTCGTGCTGAATAACCAGCTGCGTTTTCAGGGCGGTGCTATGTATGCCATGGTGGGCATCACCACCGGAGCGGTTCTGAATATCATTCTGGATCCCCTGCTGATCCTGCCTCAGTTTATGAACTTGGGCGTTGCCGGTGCCGGCTGGGCCACGATCTTCAGCCAGTTCGTCAGCTTCTGCCTGCTGTACATCGGCTGCAGCAAGGGTGGCAATATCCGGATCCGTGTCCGGAATTTCCGTTTCAAATGGTACTATTTCGTGATGATCTTCAAAGGCGGCCTGCCGTCTCTTGCCCGCCAGTGCCTGTCGAGCCTTGCTACCATTTGCCTGAACCATGCCGCCCGCCCCTTCGGCGATGCGGCTATCGCCGCCATGGGTGTTGTACAGCGGATCGCCATGTTCGGCGCGTCCACCATGCTGGGCTTTGGTCAGGGCTTCCAGCCGGTCTGCGGCTTTAACTACGGAGCCAGGCTCTATGACCGGGTGAAAAAAGGCTTCTGGTTCTGCATCAAGATCTCCACGGCTGTTCTGATCGGCTTTGCCGTGGCCGGATATATTTTCGCTCCCCAGCTCATTGCCCTGTTCCGCAATGATCCGGATGTCATCGCCTGCGGTACGGCAGCGCTGCGGTTTCAGTGTATCAGTTTCCCCATGCACGGATGGATCGTTATGAGCACCATGATGGAGCAATCCATGGGTAAGACTATTTCCGCCACGTTCCTCTCCGTCGCCCGGCAGGGACTGTTCTTCATTCCTCTGGTGCTGATCCTCTCCGCCACAGTGGGTCTTGTGGGCATTCAGATGACCCAGGCCTGCGCCGATACGCTGACGCTTCTGTGCGCGGTTCCCATCCATCTGTATATCATGAAGGGCATGCGGCAGGAAAATCGGTAAAATTGGGGCTTTACAAACGGGAAATTTTCTGCTATAATTCTCCCGTTCAGCCCACCTGGCCCTGTGGTGCAGTCGGTTAGCACGCCAGCCTGTCACGCTGGAGGTCGACGGTTCGAGTCCGTTCGGGGTCGCCATAAAAAGAAGTCCACCATTCGGTGGACTTCTTTTTATATAGTTCTCGGACGGGCTCGAAGATCTAAATGCAACAGTCCTGTGGGCTGTTGCTTGC
>JAZNGJ010000026.1:0-13921 GCA_045576415.1 Faecousia sp.
GTCTCGGTAGCGTTGAAGGCTACGTTTACGTCAGCAGGAATGGTCACGGTGTAGGTAGGTGCGATGCTGGTGGTGATATCTGCCTCACCGCCGGTGGTGTTCGCCGCAAAAGCGGTGACGGACAGGCTCATTAAAAGCGCAAAAGTCAGAACAATAGCAAATAGTTTTTTCATTTTGTTTTCCTCCCAAAATTAGTTGGTCTTTACCGCTACGGTAAAGGTAACGGTGTCTTTATATTCACCGGCGTAATCGGGGTCATTTGCCGCAATATGAATGGTAGCGGTCTGCTCGGCTTTGTCGGTGTCAAATTCAGCAACAACACCATTGTTGGCAACGGCATTGCCGCCTGCAGTAATGCTATAAGCAAGAACTGCACCCTCGTCGGTTTCCATTGTGAAATCACTTGTAACGGTAACTTCAATGTATTCACCCTTCTTCAGACGGACACCGGCTTGTGCGGTGAGGGTGTAGTCGTTCTCGTAGGTAACGGTGCCGTTATCTTCTGCTTTGTTAAGCGCAACAGTAGCAGGAATGGTAACGGTATAGGTGGGGTCAACGTTAAAGGAAACCTCGGTAGAGCCCTGAGAAGCATTGGTCTCAGTGCCGATTTCAGCCGCAAAAGCGGTGACGGACATTGTTGCGAGCATGGCAACGGTTAAAATAAGTGCAAATAATTTTTTCATAGATTATTCTCCTTTTGTTGATTTGGTTACCGATTAGCCACCTGTGTGGAATTCGGCATTTTCAGTAATCACAGTTTCGGGAGGAACATCCAGTCCGCCATTACTTCTGGGACGAACCCAGTTAGTCTCCTGGTCCAGGTAATATTCATCATTGACATCATATGTGGATTCTGCCCACTGGCCCAGATTCATGCCTTCTTCGGCCTGATAGGAGGTGCCATCAATGGTAAAGTTGATGATTGTTTTCGGCACATCCTTTACGGCAATGGTGAAGGTAGCGGTGCCGGTGTAGGTACCTGCGTATTGGATAGCGCTCTCGTCAATATCGAAGGTGATGGTAGCGGTGCCGGCAGCAGAATCGGCAGGGTTGACAGCCAAGATCTCGCCACCTGCGGCAACATTCTCACCGTCTTTGGTTACGGTGTAAGTAAGGGTTGCGCCCTCACCGCTGGTAACGGTGAAGTTGTTATCAGCTGCAAGGGTAACGGATACGTACTCACCCTTTTCAACAACAACGTCTGCTGCCGAAATCTCAGCGGAGGTGCCGCTTGTACCAATGATTACGGTCGGGGGGATGGTTACGGTGTATCCCGGATTTACGGAATAAGTAACGTTCATTCCCTTATCACCTTCGGTATCATAATCTGCGGCGAATGCTGTCACAGAAAGGGTTGCCATCATCGTGATGGCGAGAAGCAAAGCAAATAACTTTTTCATAATCTTGTTCTCCTATTCTTAATTTAATTATTTACAGCGGGGTTCACCGCAATGGTAAAGGTAACTGTGCCGGTGTAATCACCTGCGAACTTTACAGTTTCGGGAGTGGTGAAGGTGAGGGTGGTTTCTCCGGTCTTGCCACCATCGGGGTTGACGATGAGAACGGTGTCGCCTTCATTCACAACAGTTTCACCGTTTTTCACGGTGTAACCGAGCTCTGCACCCTGCGGTGTGGCGACGGTAAAGCCGTTTGCATTGGTCAGGGTAACCTCTACCTGCTTGCCTTTAGCAACAACGACGTTCTCTGCCTTAATGGTGGCAGTTTCGCCAAGTGCAACCGTCGCAGGAATGGTAACGGTGTAAGTCGGGTCAACGTTATATTCTACCGTTACCGAGCAGCCGCTTGAAACAACCAAACGCAGAGTGGAATCCTTTTGAATTGAATAATCCTGAAGTGTGTTTCCGTCTTCCAACTGCTTGTCTGCAAAAATTAATTTTTGGTTGGCAGGCAGGATGCCTTCTTTATCATAAATCATCACCTTGATATCTTCGACACGATCGGTAGGTTCTACTTCCAAGGTGATAATCTCATTCTCCGTTGCTACCTTTATTTCAATAAATATCTGCATAGCAAAGACGGTGACCGACATTGTTGCCATCAATGCGATGGCGATCAGTATTGATAAAAGTTTTTTCATAAGCCGTCCTCCTTATTGCGTTTGTTCAGCGGTGTTCACCGCAATGGTAAAGGTAACGGTGCCGGTGTAATTGCCGGGGTATTTCAGATCCTGGGGCGGCGCAAAAGCAAGTTCTGTGCTGCCGCTGGGGTTTGCACCGGGGTAAACCGCCAGCACACTATCACCCAGCGATACCTGCGTGCCGCCGGAGGTGACTGCGTAGGTGATCACATCGCCGGCTTCATTTTTCAGAGTGAAGGCGTTATTCTCACCGGAGGTTGCCGAGAGGGTCACCTCCACATACTCGCCATGGGCAAGCACTACATTTTCTGCCGAAATGGTAGCGGCTTCGCCCAAGGTCACGGTGGCAGGGATGGTCACGGTATAGGTGGGGTCAATATCATGGGTTATGACAGAGCCTTGGACATCGATCGGATCGCTGGTCACAAAAAGTTGACCGCTTGTCGGGGTGTCACTTCTTTCGTGGCTAAATATCGTAATGCCTTCCCGCTTCACAACGAAGGAATGCTCGCTGGAATAACTACCCACATTCTGGCAATAGATTCGCACTCGGGCATCCTTTGCCACAGTCACGCTGTAAGTATTCGCACTGCCACTACTGAATGTGATATCCTGCCCTAAAACCGTCTCGGTGTCGTCGGCATTTACCAGACATACTTTGAGTTTGAAATTATCCCAACCGTCACCGTAAGAATCTTTCATTTCAATGGTGATCGTCTGGGTTTCTTCCGCAGCGAAGACGGCCGTAGGCACGCTCAGCAGCAGTGCAACGGCAAGGAGTAAGGATACTATTTTTTTCATTGTCCATTCCTCCTTAATGTGCGTCTTCTTCGGCTTCCAGCAGGATGGCGAAGGTGACTGTTCCTGTATAACTGCCGGAATACTGCACACCTGTAGGCTGCGAGAAGGTCAGCTCCACGCTGCCATCGGCGCTGGTGCCGGGGTGTACCTCCAACAGTGTTTGGCCCAGCTCCACGGCATCGCCGTCCACCGTAACATCATAACCAATCTTATCGCCAAAGCTGTTTTGAAGGGCAAAAGCGCCCTGATCATCGCTGGTGTTGCACAGGAGTACCCGCACATACTTACCATAGTCGAGCACTACATTGTTTGCTGCGACGGTGTATGTCTGGCCCAGTTTCACCTCTGAGGGGATGGTGACGGTGTAGGTAGGCGCAACAGAGTACTCATAGCTTACACTTTGCAGACTCTCTTCAATTTCCACATAGCCGATGGCGTAGGTGGAGAACTTTTTAGCATACACGGTAACCGTTTCCTTGGTCGCGACAAAATATTCTCCGTCGGAATTGGGGATCGTGGTCAGCATATCTACATTGCCATCATGGTAGCGGTAAACCGCCTCCACACGCTTTCCCCAAGAGGAATAAGGAAGGGTAACCGCCAGAAGCCGATTATTATCCGAACCGATGTCCTGTGGCTCACCGCCGTTAAAAATCTTAATCAGGGACAGATCCAAAAAGTCCAACTGCTGTCCGTCAGCAGCCTGCGTAATGGCCTGCGTTTCGGCTTCGTTTTCCGTTTCTTCCTTTATCTGCAGGAACACTTCAACGGTGTCCTCTTCCCCGGGGAAATGATCTTCCAACACTGCGTCCAGGCCTTCCACTTTTGCATCTTCGTAGGTACCCGCCTCGCTGGTATCGACCTCAGCAGCAAAGCGAATCTTACCGCAGGGGCATTTGCCGGAGGAGCCGTAGCGGTGCTCGTGGTCCACCTGCAGCATACCATCCGTCAGCGGAAGGGCTTCCAATTGGGCGATGGTGGGGTTGCAGCCTTCGATGATAAAGGTTTCACCGCAGCCGCACAGGATGCAGCTTCTGCGGGTGGAGTCCAGCGAAGATTCGTCATCGTGGGGATAATTCACTGTGTGAGAGCTATGGCTGCTGCACATGTGGTATTCCTTATCCCGGAAAGAAACAAAGGTGCCGTAATATCCGTCATCAGCGACGTAGATAAAGCAAGCTTCGCCATAGGTTTGGATCGCGCCGTCATCAGAAAGCACAAAGGAATAGTTCGCATCGCTGTGCTTATACAAGGTCAGCACGATAGACACGCCGTCTGAACCTTTGCTAAACCGATAATAGTAGTTATCAGGATTGTTCACTACGTCGGGAACCAAAGTATCGATCTGCTTTCCGTGGATTCCGGAATAAACATAATCGAAGTAGTTGAGCTGTTGCATGTAGCCGATGGTGGTAGAGGTAGTACGGTAGCAATCCACCATGTTCTCAAAGGGGATATCCATATCAAAAATGCTGTAGGTAGCAGCTTCTTCCTCTTCAGCAAGCGCCGCAGTGGGCAGCAGGCTTATCAGCATAACTGCTGCCAGCAGGAAGGATATCAGTTTCTTCATAGCTGCCCCTCCTTACTGCGTGGCCGTGTCTGCCACGGCAATGGTAAAGGTCAGGGTATCGCTGTAATCACCGGCATAGGCGGCTTTTTCCGGAGTAAAGGTCAGGTTGACCGTTGCAGCCTGCTCTGCGGCGGCAGGCTGCTCCAAAACAACGGAGCCCATAGCCAGTGTGTTGGCACCGTCAGAAATGGTGTAGCCCACATAGGCATCTGCACCCTTTAATTTCAGACGGAAGCCATTATCATAGTTTGCCGAGTCTGCAATGGAGATGACCACCTTTTGGCCTTCCTCCAGAACAGGGGCGGCATCGATAGACAATGATGCGCTATTGCCGGACACGGTTGCCGGTATGGTTACTGTATAGTTGGCATTCACGGTATAGCTCATGGTGGTATCGCCGCCATCGGTTGCCGCTGCCGTAATGCCTAAGGGGCACAGTAACGCAAGCACGAACACAAGTGCTGTCAATCGCTTCATAGCATCATCCTCCTTACTTATGTTTTATTTTGCGGGGTGCTCCCCTCCTCCCGGAGGGGAGCTTGGTTTTGCCAAGTTTTAATAGAATTCCACCTGAATGACCACATTCTTGTACTCGAAATCATCCTCCAAGCTACCGCTCCCCTTCATTTCAATGTGTACATGGTGGAATGCCTGGTCGATGGTGGGATAGTAAACAACGCTGTAGGCTGCCGAGTCCTTGCCGACACCGCCGGTATTGAGCGTTTCTACCCAAAGATTCGTTACACTGTGGTTTGCATTGGAGCAGACACTCAGATTCACATCCTGATAGCCATCGTTGAGTTCGTTGATGGTGAAGGACCAGGTAACCTTGGCTTTGGTCAAGCCCATTGCCTTCAGCTTATCCACTCTCACCTGATCGCTCATATTGTAGATCAGTTTGGTGGTGTCGTCGTCATTCACAGTTGCAACCACGCCGGAATTGGAGTAGGTATAGGTGGTATCCAGCCAGATGGCGTATAGTGTCACATTGCCGCTAGCGGCAAGGTTGGTTACAGAAGCGCTGTTCAGGTAACTGGGATCGGATGCGCTGGGATTGGTGCTCCAGCCCCAGAAGATGTAGCCACCGCTGCGGCTGAAGGCATTTGCTCTCAGGTTAGCCGCCTGATCATAAGTATGGGTGGTAGCAGCCATAGAGCCGCTGCCGCCATTGGCATTGTAGCTGACCGTGTAGGTATTTGCCTGCCAGACGGGGTACAGGGTAACAGTTCCGCCGCTTGTGGTGGTCAGGTTGCTGACGCTCTGCTGGTTGGTGTACACCTTGCTGCCGCCTGCGGTAGTGGACCAGCCGACGAAGGTGTAGCCGGTCTTGGTAAAGCCGTTGGCAGTCAGGTTCGCTGCATTATCATAGGTCATAGTCATGGAAGCGGTGGTGCCGCCTGCATTGGTGCCGTAAAGCTGGAATTTGATGGTGTAGGTGTTGGCCTTCCAAATGGGATAGAAGGTAACGCTGCCGCCATCGGTTGCCGTCAGATTCTTTACAGGTGTGCCGGCGGTGTAGTCCACTGTGCCGTCCTTGGCTGTGGACCAGCCCAGGAAGGTATAGCCGGGTCTTATGAAGGTGTTGGCTGCCATGGTGTAATTGACATCGTAGGTAACTGTGCCGGAGGCCGGTGCTGTACCGGTGGCATTGGCGCCGTCGATGGCATAAGTGACGGTGTAAGTGTTGGCTTTCCAGATGGGGTAGTAAATTGCCACGCCATCTTGCTTACCGTTGAGCATCCATACCTCCTTACCGGGCACATACAGCGGCTCGGTGGCTGTCTTGTCATAGTGCCAGCCCAGGAAGGTATATCCGGTCTTTACGAAGGTGTTCTCCGGCATAAAGGTATGCTCACTGAACAGAACGGTCTGCTTTGCAGGACCGGTGCCGGTGGTGGCATCGCTGTCGGCAAAGAAGTAGATGGTGTAACTGTTTTCTGTCCACTTAGCGGTCAGGGTAATGTCTTTGCGGATCGTATTCTCGAAAGGTACGGTGCAGGCCGCATCCTCAAACCAGCCTTCAAAGGTGTAGCCGGTGCGGCTGGGTGCGGGCGGTGTAATGGCAGCACCGTAACGGCCGGTAATGGAAGTGTCGGTACCCGACTTAGCATCCACAAACTGCACAGTATAGCTGTTACGGGAGTAGTAGTAATCCACAACGGTAGAGCCGTCAGCTGCAATGGAAACCGTCTGAAGCTGGGGTGCAGTGAAGCCGGTGTAATCCGGCAGAAGCGCTGCAGTCAGCTGAGAGTCAGCCTCGGCTGTTAGGTGCTCTACCTTGTAAAGGGTATACTCATCGTCCAGAATATCCTGCTGGTAGTGGTTGACCGTGTAGTTGACCATGCCGGCTTCCCACTTGGCGTAGAGGGTAGTATCCTGGGTGGGCATTACGCCGTCAAAGGGGATGGTCAAAGTTTCGTCCAGATACCAGCCGGCGAAGCCGTAACCGACCATAGTCGTAGAGGGCGTAGGTACAGTAGCACCGTGACGATACTCGGCAGATGCACAGGGTGTACCTTGGCCGGTAACGAAGTGCAGGTTATAATGGGCGCGGTCATAATAGGCCTTCAGGATCAGCGATCCGTCGGCTTCGATCACACCTTCCGGCAATGTGCCGCTGAGTGCATAGTGGGCAAAGTCGTGCTCAGTAGCCGTAACAGCAGAATTGGTCTTGCCGTAACCGATCTCGATCAGACCCAGCTGGTACAGATCGTCGTCTGCATCCTGCAGGTAATGCTCGACGCGGTAAGGAATGTTGTCTGCTTCTGCCCACTTTGCGGTGTAGGAACGGTTTTCCGCAGGCATGGTAGCAGGCAGTCCCATCCAATACTGGAAGTCGTAACCCTGCTTGCTCACCGCAGGTCCGGTAACCGATGCGCCGTACAGGTAATCCTTTTGGATGGCTTCCTTGCCGTTATCGGGCTGGAAGGTAATGGTGTAGGTGTTTCTTGTATAGTAGTAACGGATGGTAGCATTGCCATCAGCGGTGACGACGATGCTCTGCTGGCTGGGAACGGTGAAGCCTGCAATGTCACGGACGGGGCCGGTCACAGTTGCTTCTGTCATACCCTCCAGCGTATCTGTTGCTGCCAGGGTATAGCTTGCGCCGGACAGATCCTGGGTGTAATGCTCCACCTTGTAGGTGTTCATCGCCGGGGTCCACTTTGCATACAGCTGAATATCCTCAGCAGGCTGGGTCTGGGGGATCTCATAGCTTTCGGTCAAGTTTGCATCCTTATACCAGCCGGCAAAGGTGTAGCCCTGGCGAACAGGATCGGCAGGCTTTTCAATTTCGTCCTTATAGCCGCCGGAGATGGTGCCTACCATACTGCCGCCGGTGGAATCAAAGGCAATGTAGTAGCCGTCTCTGTAGCAGTCCCAGTGCAGCTGTAACTTGCGCTGCATAGGCTCTACCGTAAAGGTCAGCGGATCTGCGATATAGGTGATGATCATTTCACCGTTTTCTTCCTCGCTGCCATTCTTTGGTGTGACGGTAATCTTCTTCGTCTCGGGATCAAAGGTAAATGCATCGTTGGTGATCTCGATGGTGAATTTTTCGCCTATATTGCAATTGTCTATGAAGTACTCGCCGTCATTCAGGCCTTCCTTCATGTCCATATAGTACATGGTGAATATCTCGTCGGGCAGTGCGATGGTTTTATTCTGCCGTTTTAGTTTCACCGGTTCCAGTTCATGTTGGGCGTAGGTGAAATCTACATAGTTGTTGATAGCACCTGCCGACAGAAGTCCCCATTCTTTCTCATACAGTGTGGGGTTATAGGAGAATGTACCCACCAGCACCTGGGCCTCAAAAGCGATCTCCAGATAGATACCGAATTCCAGGTACATCGCTCCGGAGAATTCCGTTTCTCTTCCCAGGCCGTCAGTGTACTGATGTCTGTAATATAAGTAGCCCCAAACCCTTAGGTATGCGCCTACATCTACACTCAGACCGACGCTTGCCAGCTCTGTAGCGATCAAGCCTACCTTCAGTTCTAACTGAATGCCGGCACGCAAGCCCATGGTACCCATGGCACACAGACTCAGCTCATAATGCTCCGGTACCAGGGTAATGGTGTCGCTGGTGACATCCATACCCTTGATTTGCAGGGAGAAGGTATAGCGCTTGGCGTTCTCATACCAGAAGTCTGCGCCCAGGAACAGATTCAGATTGGCACCCACAACAAAATTTGCGCCGATGCTGATCTCGATCACATAAACCACGCGGATCTTCTGCTCGTAGATTTCCTTTTCAAACAGGGTGACCCAATCGGATTCCTGCTCCAGCATGGCCGCATACTTTTCACCCAGGGTCTTGGCAACGGAATCACTGGCGTCGTCTTCACTGAGGATGTAGTCACCCAAGGGCTCCTTGCCCTTTTCCAGCATTTCCTTGATCTTCTTGCCGAACTTTTCAACATCCTCCCATTCCTTCTCAGTCTCCTCGTCCTCCTTGGACAGCACAGAAACATCGATGCCGATGCCGGAGAAGTTGTACATATCGGTGGATGCGCTCACCTTATAGTCAGCGATGTAGGGAATGATTCCCGCCCACTCCCATACGGCTTCGCCGTCCACGTTGATGGTGATGCGGTTTTCCTGCTCAAACTGGCCCGTCAAGGTGATCTCCAGTTTGCCGTTTTCACTGGTCTTTACATTGATCTTCAGACTAACCTCCAGCACCAGCCGGACACCCTTAAGGTCCTCAAAATGCTGCAGATCTGTCATGATTCTGGCTTTGACCTCCAGGTCTTCCACGCTGACCTTGCCTTCGTCGGCAGGCATTGCTGCATCATTCAGTGCCATGGTGCTTGCCATCATAGGCAGTGCGGAAAAATCCACATCCTCCATAGAGATCGGTCCGCCTGCCATCTGTGCAAAGTCATCGGTAGAAATTGCTGCTGCTGCCAAATAATAGGCAGCCTCCTCAGCAAAGCCGCTTTCAATGGCCTGCTGTTCAATGGATTCTTCCAGCGCAGCCTTCTCTTCCTCAGAAACCAGATCTTCACCATCCACATCTTGGGAGGTGTAGGTGTCCATGGTTGCCAGCATTTCCTCAACGGAAACAATCTGGTAAGCGATCACATATACATCACCCAAATGGGATACCGCAGTGATCTTGCCGTATTTGCTGATCTGTCCGTCGGCCAGACTTCCGGTGTAAAGGGCAACAAAGTCGCCGGGTTCGATCTCGGTGTTCTCGTCCAAATTCATTTGGGCGTAAGCTTCATCGGAATAGTCCACCACAGTTGCAGGAACAGTAATGGAATTATTGGCTGCGTCCCCATCCGTATCAGCGCTTTCCGGGATCGGCAGCACATCGGGAGTAAACAGCACATCGGTAGCGCTTGCGCCACGGTATGTATAGTCGTTGCCATCTACAGCAGTGATCTCAATATAAGAAATACTGTCATCCACCGCAATGGCATCCAAATTCAGCTGGCCTTCGTATACACCAACCATATCGCCGACCTTAAAGGTCTTGGCGGTGCAGGTGAATGTACCAACGGTATATTTGCCTTCTTCGGTTTTAGCACCGTCCGGGCCCACTGTGATCACACTGATAGACAGTTCGGATGCCGGCTTTCCGTTTACAGTAAGGTTACTGATGTCAGTAATGGACAAATACTGCATATCATCATCAACCGTTACATTCTGGACTTCTTCCTTATAGATCGTAAAACTGTACTCACGAACGGAAGCGTCCTGTCCGGCAAAATTCAGCCGGTTGTCATTCAGTGTCAGCTTATAAGATGCACCGGGCTCAAAGCCGCCTGTGCCGGAAACAGCAAAGCTGGTTCCACTGCCGGTGACAGTGATAAAATCAGTGCTTTCCACCTCGTTCAGATTTTTGGCAGTGATCAGACTCTTGACAGTAGCTGCATCCATCGGCTGCAGCGTTGTAATGGTAACAGAAAAGTCTTCGCTCTGATCCAATGCGCTGGCAACCACATCTGCTTCGGTCTGCTCCAGCTCACCAACTTTTTGATATTTGGCATACAGAGTGAAGTCGCTAAGCAGCACATCCTCGCTATCGACCATGTGGGTCAGCGCTTCATCATAGCACCATGCAATAAATACATAGTCGTCCTTTTCAGGCACGGGCAGACCTGTCATCTTTGAGCCTGCACGCAGGTGGAGTGCTTCCACCTGGCTGCCGCCGTTTGTGACAAAACTCAGGGTATGCTCCGCACCTACAAACCTGGTACGGAAGGTCAGCTTGTCGGTATATTCACCGGCATATTTGCCTTCTTCCTCCAGGTCGTAATACAGCGTCTGAGCGCCGGACTGGGTAAACACAGCAATCTCATCGCCGCTTTCCAGTTTGCCACCCTCAGCCTGTGTGGATAGTTTGTAAGGAATCTCGTGGTTTCCGTTTTTCAGCACCCAATTGTTTTCCGACTCCACGGCGACATTCACATGATCGCCGGTATAGAAACCCTCACATGTCATCCCTACAGAGAAGTTATCGTCCGTCATCACAACCGATTCAGGGATGGTAATATAGTAGAACATCTCGTCCCACTTAGCGTAGAGCACCACATCCACGGCTACTTCCTCGCCAATTACGGTTATGGGATCGCCGGTCAGTTCCTCGTTGTCATACCAGCCTGCAAACGCATGGCCATAACGCACGATATCTGCCTTGCCGGGAAGCGTGGTTTGTGTTCCGGGAGTAAAGGTTTCCGGAACGGTACTGCCAGCTACAAAACCGCCTTCCTCGGGGCGCATATTCTTAATGTATGTAATTGCGTAACTTTCCGCGGTCTGCTGCTCCTGCTGCGGGTCTGTTTGCGTATCCACAGCAAATACCTGCGCCGGGATCAACGAAACGATACTGCACAGTACCAGCAGCATCGCGATCAATCGTTTCATCCTTTTCACTCCTTTCTTTCTTCTTGTTCCACCGGGTAATAACAAGTTCCCTTTTCGGGTAGCTTGTCGTTGCGCAGGTCAAAGCCTGCATACTTGCAGAACCAACAAATGGGTTCTATGGCAAGGAGGCTCTTTCTTCCTGCAAAACAGGGGCAGGTTGTAACCCGGGTGATCTCCTGTCCGCTTTTGCTCAGGTTCTCTTTTTTCATGACTTCACCTTATTTCACGATCAAAACAGTTTCTACATTTGCTCCGTTCATTGCTGAACCATCTTCCAAAGAGGTGGTGGAGATTTTAATGGTTGCCTCATACTGGCCTGCAGAGAGTGCTCTTGCCATGGTGATCTCTGTGATTGCCTTGCCGGGAGGCACCAGCTTAGACTTATACAGGCTCTCGCCGGTCTCCTTCAGCACAATCTCAAATGTAAAGTAGCAGGGGTTACCTTCGGGATTTAAGAGAGCTACATTCACTGTTTTTTGGTCTTTAGGGAGCGTAATGGAAGGATAGCCGGGAATCTTAATGCCCACGGCGGGTGCATCGTCGGTCTTATCCGGCAAGGTCTGTCCGTTCCAATCTCCCGCATTTTCGTCAATTTCCAGTTCCCCCGTAGGCGTTACAACAGGTCCCTGTGGTGCTCCACTGTCAAACCATGTGTTCCATCCAAGTGCCAATGTTACGGCTCCCGCAATCAGCAGCAACAAAACGATCAAAGCGATGATTAAGGTCTTCTTGCTGATAACAATTTGTGCATCATTTTTGCTCATAATATTTCCCTCCAGGAAGTTATTTTTTCACACTGTAATGATACAGCAAACGCCTGTCTTAAACGCAAAAATGTCGTGAAGTACCCCTTTTTTGTCGTGAAGTTGTTAGCTGACCTCAAAATAACAAAAATCCCTGCCGCGTAGGCAGGGATTCTTCAGTCTTGCTATTCAATTACTCATCCATAATGACTGTACAGCTAAACATACCGTCAGATGCTGAAAAACGGCAAGAGCCATTATACTTTTCAGCAGTGGAGATAACGCTATGGACACCGATACCTTGTAAGTATTCCGGCATCTCCTCAAATTTTAAGGACTCACCGCAGGTATTCTCACAGGAGATTACCAACCGGCCAGACTTGTGTTTAATAGAAACCGTAATACTTGGGCTTTTCGCTTTGCTTTCCAACGCTCCGTGAAGAGCGTTTTCCAGAATATTGGCAACCACAGTCACCAGAGCAGGCGATGGCACGGAAATATCCGGTTTTGCAGCTGCATGAATTTCCATCGTGATGTTCTGGCTTTCTGCTTTTTGATAAAAGACCTTCAAAACATTATTGATGGTCTCGTTTTCGCAGAAGCGGCCCGTAGTCATCGCTTCAAGGCTTTCGCTCTGAAGTTTCAAATAATCAATAATCTTATTGTTTTCTCCGGCCTTTGCCAACACCATAAGTGCTTGATAATGAAAGCGCATATCGTGACGGTTTTGGCGCACAAGCTCTGCTTCTTTTGCCTGGGCATCCACCTGTGCCTGCAAAAGCTCGGTATGCAATGTTTTTTGCTTTTCGCGGGATAGCTCTTCGATGTTCTTCATGCTGTTGAATATGGCAATATAGGTAACGCAGAAAGCAACCATCGTAAGCAAGAATACAATACTTTCTTCACGACTCATCGGCTGCATCATAGTAAATAAGGACTGTCCAACGATCAGCGCCCAAAAGCTTAAAACTACTGCGTAGAACTTACCCCAACCTTCACGGATATACATTGCCACTTTTTTGAAAGACGGCAACAACAACCGATACAGAATAATCTGCATAATTGCCATAAGAATAATGGCAACTACAATCTTGACCGCCATACTGCTGACGGCATAATCCAACATGTTAAACAGAGTACTGAAACAGGTGTAGGCTGTGGCATAACTGAAAAAGAGAAATCCTTTTTCCTCCGTGCGTCCTGTGGTAGTAATAAAAAACAAACCTAAGTGAAGCACAAAGGAAATAAAGTAGTTCACAGGCGGCATATCCGGCGGTAGAACCAAAAAGACAACGCCGTAGATCAGCCAGATGGCGGCTGTGCTGATTTTATTAAAACGCGGCTTGGCAAAAAACAATGAGGCGCCTATATGGGACAGCACAGTAAGTGTCAAAAAAAGAATATGTTGCACAACCCCACCTCCTAATCGAAATAGTCAAAGAACGCTTTTCGCAAGCCTGCCAGCACCGTACGGGGCAGACTAAGCTGCACGCCATCTTTAAATACCGCACCATTCTGGCTTACTTTGCTTATGTGGTTGAGATTGACAATATGTGCTCTGCCGCATCGGTAAAAACAATCAAACTCCGAAAGCTGTTTATAAAGCTCCGTGCCGGTGATGCGGACAAGCAACCTTTCTCCGTTTGCCAAATATAATCGCTGATATTTGTCTTCCGCCTCGCAGTACAGAATCTTGGATATGGAGATACTCCGGTATTCGTTATCCACTTTCAGAACAATGCTGTCATCTTTGTGGGAAGTGATGCTCTGCATTGCTTTGTCCATACCCACATAAAAATTGTCTTTTGTATAGGGTTTCAGCAGATAATGGGT
>JAZNGJ010000027.1:0-27722 GCA_045576415.1 Faecousia sp.
CCACGCCGAAGAATTTTTCTGCCTTGGCAATGCCCCGGGCGGTCAAGCTGACGGTGCGGCTTTTTTCATCCACGAAATAGTCGCAATCGTAATCGTCCTGCACTTCCTTGTCCTCGGTCTTGGCGAAGACTTTTTTGCGCAGGGTGGAAACGAAATGGTCTGCCATTTCGTAGAGTTTGCTGGATTCCTCGCCCTTGCCGGAGATGATCAGCGGGGTTCTGGCTTCGTCGATGAGGATGGAGTCCACTTCGTCCACGATGGCGAAGGCGTGTCCACGCTGAACAAGCTCCTGCTTGTAGATGGCCATGTTGTCCCGGAGATAGTCGAAGCCCAGCTCGTTGTTGGTGCAGTAGGTGATGTCGGCGGCGTAGCTTGCCCGGCGCTCATTGGGGGTCATGCCGGGGATGATCAGACCGACGGAAAGACCCATGTACCGGTAGACCTTGCCCATCCACTCGGAGTCGCGCTTGGCAAGGTAATCGTTAACAGTGACTACATGGACGCCCCGGCCGTTCAGCGCGTTCAGATAGCAGGGCAGAATGGCCACCAGGGTCTTGCCTTCGCCGGTCTTCATTTCGGCAATACGGCCCTGATGCAGAATAATGCCGCCGATGAGCTGAACAGGGTAGGGCTTCATGCCCAAAACCCGCCATGCGGCTTCCCGGATGGCAGCGAAAGCCTCGGGAAGAATATCATCCAGCGTCTCGCCCTCGGCAAGCCGTGCCTTAAACTGGGCGGTCTTTGCTTTCAGTGCTTCTTCGCTGAGGGCGGCGTATTCACTTTCCAGAGAAAGGATTTTATCGACTGTGGGTTGGATCTTTTTCAGTTCCCGCTGGGAGCGGGTACCGAAAAGCTTCGTAAAAAGTCCCATATTCCATAACCTCGTCACTTCTTGAAAATTGCAATGGCATACCGAGCCAATTTTACCCATTATACCACAACGGAAGTGGAATTCATAGCCGAAATGTGAATTCTCAGGAAAAGAATTTGCAGGGGCGCGAAAATCGCGCCCCTGCAGGTTATCCGATCACGGCTACATAGCCTGTGGTGTTGTTGTAGCCGACCAAAACCGTTCGGTTTACATAATCTTCCAGAAGTGGTTCCATGATCCCGTGGGTGTGAAAAAGCGAATGGGTTTGCGTTTGCACGGTCTGCCCGTCCCAGTCCTTCAGATCCACGGAAAAATGCATTCCCTTATAGAGGCTGTGCCCCAACCGATCCAAGGTCACCTCTGTAAAGGTGTAATCATCAAGGTTCTGATAGATCTTAAAGATCCGGTGCACATAGAACAGGGAAAAGGGGAGCAAAACCAATGCCATAAACCCTGCGGCGATGGCAGCAGCACCGGCATCCAGCTGGAAATTGATGAGGAAGACCAGCAGTGCCGTCAATACTGCCGCTGCGGCGAAAAGGAGAGCGTAGTTCCGTGCCACCCGCAGCTCCAGAGAGTTCTTGATCCGCTCGTAATTGGCAGAAGCTTTGATTTTTCGGATCGACATACCGATGCTCCTTTCCGATTTTAGCCGCCGGCACCCATGAGGATCTGGGCGAGGTCCGAATCCTGATCCAGAATAACGGTCTTTTCCCCGCCGGTGAGGCTCTGCTTCAGAGCGTCCAGCGCCAGTGTGAATTCGTAGAATTCCTTCTTGTCGTCGGTGTCATAGGCATCCGCCAGCCGCTGCATATACTCCGCTTCGCCCTGCGCTTCCAGCTGGGCGGCCTCTGCCTGGGCGTTGGAGACGATGATATTGACCTGCTTATCCACTTCGTTGCGGATGACGGAAGCTTCGTAGTTGCCCTCGGCGGTGTACTTTTCCGCCATCTGGTTCCGCTCGGAGATCATGCGGGCGTAGACGGCATTCAGGTTGCTGTCGGGCAGATCAAACTGCTTGATCTTCACATCTTCTACATGGATGCCGTAGGTCTTGGCCTGTGCATCGACGGTGGTGGAGATGCCCTCGTAGATCTCGTTGCGCTCGGCACCGTCGTTCATGTTGATGATGTCGGCCTGGGCAAGGGTACCCATGGCGGTCTTGAGGGCGTTGTAGGTGATGGCGTTAAGACGCTCCTCGGCTTCCAAGGTGGTACCCAGAGCACGGTAGAATTGCTGGGGATCGGAGATGGACCACAGAATGTAGCAGTCCACGGTCATATTCTGCTTGTCGGAGGTCAGAACCTCAGACGGAGGAATGTCATACAGCTGGGTGGCCTTGGAGAAGTATTTCACGGAATCGATGAAGGGGATCTTGAAGTGCAGGCCTGCGGTATTTTCGGTGTTGACGATCTCGGAAAAGCGGAAGGTGCAGGCATACTGGTTTTCTTCCACCACATATATGGAACTGGCTGCCACGATGACCAGCAGCAGGGCAATGACGCCGATAATGATTCCTTTTTTCATAGCTTAGTTACCTCCTACCAGAGATTCCAGGGGCAGCAGCATATCCACGCTGTCGCCGCTGCCGGTATTGATATAGAGCTTGACATTGGGCAGGATCTGGGAAACGGCTTCGTAGTACATACGGCTGCGGGTGATGCCGGGGTTCTGGGCGTACTCGGCGTACATTGCCTCGAACATGGCAACCGCTTCAATGGCTTCGTTGATGCGCTTCTGCTTCAGATACTCGGCGTTCTGCAGCAGCTTGTCGGCCTGCGCCTGGGCATCGGGCAGCTTGGCGTTCTGATAGGCCTTGGCATCGTTGACCACGGCTTCCGCGGTCTGTTTGGCAGTTTCCACCGCCTTGAATGCTTCATTGACATCCTGCGTGGGCGGCTCGGCATCCTGAATACGCACATCCACCAGAGAAAGGCCGATGTCATACTCCGCAAGGATCTGGGTCACCAGCTCCTTGACCTGCATCTGAATGTTTTCCTTGCCGTCGGTCAATACACTGTCGACGCTGGAGGATCCGACAACATTGCGTACCTGACTCTGGATAAGGTTGCGCAGGATCAGCTCCGGCTTGTTGGAGGAGAAGAGATACTGCACCGGGTCAGAGATCTTGTATTCCACATAGAAGTCCACATTGACGATATTGTAGTCGCCGGTGATCATGGTGCTTTCGCTGGTCTTGGTCACATAATCGCCCTTGGGATTTTCAATGTAGCCCAGCTCGATCTTCTGGTAGACATTCACATCCACCTTGTGGACCTGCTGGATCCCGAAGGGCAGCTTGAAGTGCAGACCGGGATCTGCGATGTCCGTAACCTTGCCGAAGGTGGTGACGACGGCCTGCTGCTTATCGTCAACGGTGTAGAAGCAGGTTAAGACGCCGATCAGCACGAAGATCACCACTGCCGCGGTGACGGCGATTTTTATAATTTTCTTTGCGTCGGGAATTCCCGAGGGCTTTTTGCCATAGGAATAGCTGTAGCTTCCGTTGTTTTCCATAGTTGCATTTCTCCTTTATTAATCAAATTTCAGTTTGGCGGCGAGTCGCCGCTGACAATTCGCACGGGCTGCATCTGGTGTCGTTACTTCCCAGACCCGCCCGGTAACGATACTGCGTCTTTCAAATTTCAGTTTGGCGCTCTGTTCAAATCGGCGCAACCGGCTAAAATAACCATGTCATTGCGAGGAATGCGAAGCATGACGCGGCAATCTCCTGGTACCAACCATCGAAATGCTGGGCAGAGAATGGCTTTCTACCGGGAGTGGTGCTCCGCGCAGCGAATCAAAATCAAATGATTGCCGGTGGCAATCACACCTTAATTCTATCCCACGTCGCCTGACGGCGACTCGGAATGACATGCGTATTAATTGGTGCACAGCAACAGCGCGAAAAATTCCAATCTACACTTCCTGCAGCTGCGCTACCATAGCTTCCGCTGCCTGCCGCAGCTGGGCAGCCGCCCAGGCGGTGAGCATGATGCGAAGCACCTTCCTTACCCGCTCCTTTGCCCCGGGGACAGGTTCTTGGTAGTCGCTGAGCAGCTCTTCGAGGAACGCGTCCCTGCCTTGAGGGTTGTGCATGATACTGTAGTTTGCCGCCAGGCGGACAAAGAGGAAATAGAGGGTGCTGTCATCAATGAGGTCGTCACTTTCGTCGTCCAGATCACCATTGATGTAGGTCAGAAGTCCGCAGATCTGCTCCAGCTGCAGCACGGATTTGAGCATGTTGATATTGATGATCCGGCATAACTGACGCAGGGTGTAACGCTTTTGCTTGGGATTTGTGAGAAATCCCCGCTTTACCCAGTTCTGCACGGTGTGGCTCTCCAGACCGGTGACGCTGGAAACCTGGCTGAGCACCATGCCGCCGGCAAGGAACATGGATTTAAACTGATCTTCAATGTGGACTGCGTCCTCTCGCTTCGCGGTCAAAGTAGTGCCGGGAATGATCCAATCCATGGGTAACTCACTTCCTTTCGTAAATGGTGAGGTAATTGTATCATATGGTCAAGTGACTGTCAATAGGGTTTTTGTGAAGTTCACAAATATTTCTCAATTGGGAATTTTTTGGAAACAGACCTCTTGGGGCTTGCGTTTGGATCGGTTTTGCGGTAACATATTAATAGATACACAGTAATGTGAAAGGAAGGAATTATGTAATGATCAAAGTTGATATTTCCAATGTATGGGGTCAGCTGTCCCTGCCGGACCTGCTGGCCATTGAAAAGGAAGTGGCTGCTGCCCACATGACCCTGACCGAGGGTACCGGCGAAGGCAATGATTTTCTGGGCTGGCTGAGGCTGCCCACCGCAGAACCCACCGAGGAGATGCGCCGCATTCAGGCTGCCGCGTCCAAGATCCGTGAGGATTCCGATGTGTTTGTCGTTGTCGGTATCGGCGGCAGCTACTTGGGCCCCCGTGCCGCCATCGAGCTGATGCAGGGCTGCAACCGCAATATCGGTAAGGGCAAGGGCGATCCCCAGGTGTTTTTTGCCGGCAATACCCTGTCTACCCGGGCATGGAACGAGCTGCAGCGTCTGCTGGAGGGCAAGGATTTCTCCGTTGCCGTTATTTCCAAGTCCGGCACCACCACCGAGCCTGCCATCGCTTTCCGGGCGCTGAAGTGGATGCTGGAGCGCAAGTACGGCACCGATGGCGCCAAGAAGCGCATCTACGCCATCACCGATCCCTGCAAGGGCGCTCTGCGGCAGATGGCTACCGAAGAGGGCTGGGAGTCCTTTATCATTCCCCCCGCAGCCGGCGGCCGTTACTCCGTTCTGACCGCTGTGGGTCTGCTGCCTATGGCAGTTGCCGGTATCGACATCAATAAGGTCATGGCCGGTGCTTATGAAGCGATGGAAAGCTATAATAACCTGCGTTCCTTCGAAAACCCGGTCTGGCTCTATGCCGGTGTCCGCAACCTGCTGTACCGCAACGGCAAGGCAATGGAGATCTTCGTGTCCTATGAGCCGGGCTTCCGCATGATGGGTGGCTGGTGGCAGCAGCTCTTCGGCGAGTCCGAGGGCAAGGACGGCAAGGGCATCTTCCCGGTTGCCGCCGAGTTTACAGCCGACCTGCACTCTCTGGGCCAGATGATCCAGCAGGGCGAGCGCAACATTTTTGAGACCATGATCCGCTTCGATGCTCCCGAGCAGACCGCGACCGTTGGCTCTGATGTGAAGAATCTGGACGGACTCAACTATCTGGCCGGCAAGACTCTGGACTTCGTGGACGAGAAGGCATACCTTGGCACTCTGGCAGCCCATGTGGATGGCGGCGTTCCCGTCATCACCATGGATATGGGCCAGCTCAATGATGAGAAGCTGGGTGAGATGTTCTACTTCCTGGAGCTGTGCTGCGGTGTCAGCGCCTACATTCTGGGCATCAACCCCTTCAATCAGCCCGGCGTTGAGTTCTATAAGCGGAACATGTTCCAGCTTCTGGGCAAGCCCGGCTACGAAAGCTGAGAATTTTTACAGCGAAATTGCCGATTGGCTATTGCAAATTCGGTCATTAGCTGTTAAAATTACCATACAGCCATATTTGGCACAGCAAAGGAGGAAAATCCTATGATTCATGTTATTATGGGCCTGAAGGGAACAGGCAAGACCAAGAAGCTGCTGGACTCCATCAACGAAGCACTGGCCAGCGCCAGCGGTGATGTTGTATGTATCGAGTACGGCAAGAAGCTGACTTATGATGTTAACTACCGCGTCCGTCTGGTGGATTCCAAGGAATATGCCATCAGCAACAGCGATATGCTCAAGGGTTTCCTGAGCGGTCTGCACGCCGGTAATTTTGATATTACCAATGTTTACATCGACAACCTCTACAAGACCATCGGCACCGACCGGGCAGCCGGCGAGGAATTTGTGGCATGGTGCGCAAAGTTCGCGGAAGTGAACAATATGAACATCACCATCACCATTTCCGATGATCCTGCTCTGGCATCCGAGACTGTCAAGCAGTACCTGTAATTCCATGAGACCCAAAAACCGCTGCGTGAAAACGCAGCGGTATTTTTTGTGCGGGCAGACAAATTTAAGTTTATCGAGCTGTGGCGAAGAAACATCGTAGGGCGGGGGCTTGCTCCCGCCGGTCATTTTGCGAGCAAAATGACATCGCCAAAGGCGATAAATAAATGTTTTTCCGAAAAATGTACCATTTTTCGGCGGCGGGACCAAGGCCTCGCCCTACGGTCAAAATCGCAAACAGTCCGACAAATTGGGATTTGACTTTCAGCGGGAGTAAGGGATGCGATGAAATTAAGCATATCTTAAAAAACGGGGGATTGACAATGGCATGATCGACTGTTATATTAAGTGTACTAGTACAGTTAATACACATTAGGGAGGGATGTACATGGTTCATCTTGACTACCGTGACGCAAGACCCATCTATACCCAGATCGCAGACGGCTTTCGGGAGCAGATCCTGTCAGGCATTCTGCAGCCGGAGGACCGGCTGCCTTCCGTGCGGGAGCTGGCTACCCAACTGACCATCAATCCCAATACCATCCAGCGGGCCTACCGGGAGCTGGAGGTGCAGGGATGGATCGTATCGGTACCGGGCAAGTGCTGCTTTGTGACCGGCATTCCGGAAAGCGGCAGTGTGCCCCAGCAGGAGCTGCTGCAGGAATTTGACAGGATCACCGCGCAATTGCTGAAAGCCGGCGTTTCCCGGGCGGCGCTGGTGGAGCGGATCTTCGAAGGAGGAGAGAAAAATGTTTGAGATTAAAAATGTGACCAAGACCTTTGGCGATTTCAAGGCGCTGGACGATCTTTCCATGACGGTGCCGGCAGGAACGGTCTACGGCCTTGTGGGCCCCAACGGTGCGGGAAAATCCACCATCATCCGGCATCTGACCGGCGTTTACCGGCCGGACAGCGGAAGCATCACCATGGATGGCCAGCCGGTGTATGAAAATCCTGTCCAGAAGGCGCGGATCGGCTATATCCCGGACGATGTGTTCTATTTCCCCTCGGCATCGCTGGAGGAAATGCGCCGGTATTACCGCAGCATGTATCCCAAATTTGACGATGCGCTGTTCGACCGGCTGTATGAGATATTCCAATTGCCGAAAAAGGGACAGATGCGCCGGTTTTCCAAGGGTATGCAGAAGCAGGCGGCCTTCCATCTGACCATCTGCACCCGGCCGGATGTGATGGTGCTGGACGAGCCGGTGGATGGTCTCGATCCGGTGATGCGCCGGCAGGTGTGGAATCTGATCCTATCCGATGTTGCCCAGCGGGGCACCACGGTGCTGATATCTTCCCATAACCTGCGGGAGCTGGAGGACATCTGCGATCATGTGGGCATCATGGATCACGGCAAGATGCTGCTGGAGCGGAGCCTTGCCGATATGCAGGGCGCTACCCATAAGCTGCAGATGGTGGGCGAGGTGCCCGAGGGCCTGGAGGTGCTGCATGAAAGCCAGGTGGGCCGGCTGAAGACCCTGGTGGTCCGGGGCAGCGCCCAGGAGATCACCGATACCGTGCAGGCGGCACAGCCGGTGTATTTTGATGTGCTGCCGCTGTCGCTGGAAGAGATCTTTATCTATGAGCTGGGAGGTGTGAACTATGAAGTCAAGAATATCGTTCTTTGATAAAGCGGTTCTGCGCAAGGATATCACCCGCTTTGCGCCCCTTTGGGCCATCTATCTCATTGGCGGATTGCTTGTGATGCTGACAGGTCTTGCAGATCTGTCTCCTACCAGCGCTGCAAATGACCTTGCATCGACCATAGGCCCGTTCAGTATTATCAATCTGATCTATGCTGCGCTGTGCGCCCAGCTCCTGTTTGGTGACTTATTTAACACGCGCCACTGCAATGCTCTGCATGCCCTGCCTCTGCGGCGGGAAACATGGTTTACTTCCCATGTGCTCAGCGGCCTGATGTTTTCGCTGGTGCCCCATGCCGTAGGGGTCGTATTGATGATGACGATGTTGGGGGAACTTTGGTTTGTCGGATTGCTCTGGCTGCTGGGCATGGTGCTGGAATACCTGTTCTTCTTCGGCCTTGCGGTGTTCAGCGTGTTCTGCACCGGAAACCGGTTTGCCATGGCTGCGGTGTATGGCATTCTAAACTTTGCGTCTTTGATCGCCTACTGGTTTATTACCACCATTTATGAACCGCTGCTCTATGGCGTATCCTTTCCTGACGAGCTGTTTCGGATGTTCAGCCCGGTGATCCAGATGTGCGTAAATCAGGAGATGATCCTGTTCAAGTGGAAGGAAAACGGAAGTGAGTGGGCGCGTACCTGGCAGTACCAGGGTCTGGGCGAGGGCTGGTGGTATCTGGCAATCTGCGCGGTGATCGGCGTGTCGCTGCTGGCAGTTTCCTTGCTGCTGTATCGCCGCCGCAAACTGGAGTGTGCCGGTGATTTCATTGCGGTAAAGCCCTTGGAGCCTATCTTCGCGGTGGTATTTACTGTCAGTGTGGGCTGCGTGTTTGCCGTGGTGGAGCAGATGTTCACCAACGATTACCTGCTGTTTTTGTGCGTGGGATTGGTGATCGGATGGTTCGTCAGCCAGATGCTGCTGCAGCGGACGGTGAAGGTGTTTAAAGGAAAGACCTTTCTCAGGCTGGCAATTTTGCTGCTGGCGCTGGGCGCGTCCATTCTGCTGACATGGCTGGATCCTCTGGGCGTCACCCGCTGGGTGCCGGAGCCGCATCAGGTTGCCGCTGTGGAGATCGATACCGGGTCGCAGATCAATCTGTATGACAATGAATATCTGAAGATGACGGCCCGGGAGGATATCCAAAAGATCATTACTGCCCATAAAGAGATCCTGGAAGTCAGCGGCGAAAGCGGAAGGAAGCGTACTGTAAGCATTCGCTACACCTTGAAGGATGGCCACAAGATCAGCCGCACCTATACCGTTTGTACCGGAACAAAGGAATGGAATATCCTGCAGTCGATCTATAATACCCCGGAGAGCATTCTGGGATATTCGGACTGGGATACCTTTGTTGAGAAAACGGATCTCTATTGGGAGGGAGATGCGCTGCAGAGTATTTGCTGGCGGTACGCGAAATATTCCGGGGAGAATGTACAGGATTCGGTGCTCCATGAGACCATGCGCCGTTCCCTGCTGGAGGCGCTGCGAAAGGACTGTGAGGAGGGCCTGCTTCCCCAGACATTCGCGTCCGGCAAGTACGAAAGCAAGTTCTGGCTCGAACTGATGGAAGAAGGCGCGGGATATCAAAAATTCCGTTCCCTTATGGTCTACGAAAATTCCCGCAACACACTGGCTTGGATGGAAACCTACAAGCACATTTTGACATTTATCCCGGAGTCTAAATAAGAAAGAGGTACTCCTATTCCGGTTTAAAGCACAAAAAGCCGCCCGTCGGGCGGCTTTTTGATTTAAGAAACGGAGTCAAACTGGGATTCATATAGCTTGCGGTAGAAGCCGTTTTGGGCCATCAGCTCCTCGTGGGTGCCCTGCTCCACCACCTGTCCGGCATTCAGCACCAGAATGTGGTCTGCCGACTGGATGGTGGATAGCCGGTGGGCAATGACGAAGCAGGTCTTACCCTTCATCAGCTGCCGCATGGCGGCCTGGATCTGCTGCTCGGTGCGGGTATCCACATTGGAGGTGGCTTCATCCAGGATCAGCATATTGGCATCCAGCAGCATGGCCCGGGCGATGGTCAGCAGCTGCTTCTGACCCTTGGAGATGCCGGTGCCGTTGTCGGTCAGCACCGTGTTGTAGCCCTCGGGCAGACGGGAGATGTAGGAATGGATCCGGGCAGCCTTGGCGGCGGCAACCACTTCTTCCATGGTAGCGCCGGGCTTGCCATAGGCGATGTTGTCGAAGATCGTGCCGTGGAACAGCCAGGTATCCTGCAGCACCATGGTGTAGGCCTTGCGCAGCGATGCCCGGGTCAGACCCCGGATATCCCTGCCGTCCACCAGTACCGCCCCGTCATCCACATCGTAAAACACATCAGAAGGTTGATGATGGTGGTTTTTCCCGCACCGGTGGGGCCAACGATGGCGGTCAGGCTGCCGGGCTTGGCGTGGAAGCTCAGATCTTCAATGATGGGCTTGCCGGGAACATAGGAGAAGTCCACATTTTGGAGGCGTACATCGCCGGTGGTATCTGTAAGGATCTCAGCGTCCACGGCGTCGGGGGTCTCCGGTTCGGCGTCGATGAGGCCGAATACACGCTCCGCGGCGGCGAAGGCGCTCTGGATCTCTGCCATGATGTTGGCAAATTCGTTGATCGGGCCGGAGAATTTCCGGGAGTACTGAACAAAGGTGGAAAGATCCCCCAGTAGCACCTCGCCCCGCAGGAACAGCAGCGCGCCGAACATACACACAAGGGACAGGGAAATGTTGTTGATGAAGTTGACACAGGGGCCGGTGATGGTACCGTTGGCTTCGGCATCGGTGTAGGCATCCACGGCGGCGTTGTTCTTTTCGTCGAAGCCATCAAGCACGGCCTTTTCCCGGCCGTAGGCGCGGATGGTCTTTTGTCCGGAGAGCATTTCTTCCACAAAGCCGTTCAGGGCGCCCAGCTTGGCGCTGCGCTTACGGAACAGAGGCCGGACACGCTTGGCAAGCCATCGTGCAAAGAAGAAGGTGGCGGGTACGGTAAAGACGAAGATGATAACCAGCTTCGGCGCGATGGTCAGCATCATAATAAAAGACACACTGACCGTGACCACGCTCTGCAGAATCTGCAGCATATCCGTAGACAGGGACTGGTTCACAGTGTCCACATCGTAGGTGATGGTGGAGATGATCTCGCCGGGCTGATAGCCGTCAAAGAAGCTGACGGGAAGCCTTGCCATATTTTCAAAAACATCGTGGCGCATCTGCCGGGAGACCTTCCGGGAGAGATTCTGCATCACCACATGCAGCAGGTACGAAAGAGCGGAAGAGCAGATGTAAAAGACGACCATCAGTCCCACGCACCGGAAGACCGTTTCAAAATCCACGGTTTCGGTTTCTGTAATGGCGTTGATGGCTTCGCCGGAGAGCTTGGGGCCGTAAAGGGATAAAAGACTGCTGGAAAGGCTCAAGACCATGGCAAGCAGGATCAGCGCCTGGTTTTTGCCTAAGTACCGCCAGAAACGGCGGAGCAGCGCGCCTCTGGGCATGGTGGACTTCTGGAACCGGCGGCTGCTGTTTTCGCTCATTTCGCCCCGGGTCAGCCGTCCGCCGCCGATCAGGTTGGGATTTGCCATTATGCACCCTCCTTTCCGTCGCCCATCTGGATATTCGCGATGATGCGGTATTCCTCACAGGTGTCCATCAGGTGGCGGTGGTTTCCGGCACCGATGACAGCGCCGTCATCCAGCACAAGGATAAGGTCCGCGTGGCGAAGAGAGCTGATCCGCTGGGCAACCAGAACAGTGGTGGTATTGCGGTAATTCTGCCGCAGTGCCTTGCGCAGCTCGGAATCGGTATGATAGTCCAGGGCCGAGGAGGAATCGTCCAGAATGAGGATCTCGGGGTCAGCAGCCAAAGCTCTTGCGATCAGCAGACGCTGCTTCTGTCCGCCGGAGAGATTGTTGCCCCGAACCACCACATCGGCATCCATACCGCCCTCTTTTTCGGCGATGAAGCTTGCCGACTGGGCGTTTTCCGCGGCTTTTTCCAGAGCCTCGTCGGAAAGCTCCCGGAAAAACCGGATATTGTGGGCAATGGTGCCCTCGGTGATGAAGTCGTTCTGGAACACAGTGCCAAACTTTTTGCGCAGAACTTCCGGCTCGATGGAGCGGATATCCTGGCCGTCAATGAGGATCTGACCCGCATCCGCGTCATAAAGCCGCAGCAGCAGGTTGATAATGGTGGATTTTCCGGAACCGGTGGGGCCGAGAATGCCCAGTTTCTGGCCGTGCTCCAAACGGAAGGAAAGATCATCGATGTTTTTGCCAACGCCGGTGTAGGAGAAGGAGACATTTTTGAATTCAATGTGCGCCGCATCCTCGGCAGGCGCTTCTTGTGTGGAGATGACTGCCAGATCTTCTGGCAGCTCCAGCACATCCGCTACCCGGTTGGCGCTGGCGATTCCCTTGGAGCACATGACGAAGATCCGGGTGATGCCCAGCATGGCCATTAGGATCTGGGTGAAATACTGCAAAAACGCAACGATGACACTGCTTTCCGTAGCGCCGCTGCTGACCCGGAACGCACCCAACAGCACCACCACCGTCAGACCCAGATTCAGTGTCAGGGTGGTAACGGGATTGGTGATGGAGGTGACCAGTCCTGCCCGGAAGCCCGCGTCGGACAGCTCGTTATTTACCTTATGAAACCGGTTCTTTTCGTACTCGGTCTTGCTCAGCGCCTTGATGACCCGGACGCCGGTGATGTTTTCCTGCACCGTGCGTACCACATCGTCCAGCACCTCCTGCTGATGCACATGCATGGGGATGCTCTTTTTGGTGACAAAATAGACAACAATGGCAATGGCCGGCAGCATGGCAACCAATACCAGCGACAGCACCGGATCCATGCTCAGCATCATGGCGATGCCGCCCACCAGCATGATGGGCGCCCGGATGCCCATCCGCTGGAAGCGGGTCAGCATCTGGTTGATGTTATAGGTGTCGCTGGTGAGCCGGGAAACGGCGGAGGGGGTGGTCAGCTCGTCCATCTGCCGGGCGGACAGGCTTTCCAGCTTCTGAAACAGGTCGTGGCGGACGGCACGGGTGATATTGCCGGAGCTTTTGGCAGCCATCCGGTTGGCGGTGATGTTCAGCACCAGGGTCAAAGCTGCAAAGAGAAGCATGGCTCCGCCGTAAAGATAGATGGAGCGTTCCCCGTTGGCAAGGTGCTTAATGTCCAGAATGATCTTCATCAGATATGGGATCATCAGCTCCGTAACGGTTCCGGCCAGTTTGATGAGGGTGGTGAAGATAATGAACCACCAGTGGGGCCGGATGTATTTTTCCAACTGTCTCAAATCAGTGTTCCTCCATCCAACTGGATGCCTTGCATTTCATGCGCTCCAGAATTTCTGTGACCAGCCGGATCTCGTCCCCGGTAAGCTCCTTGGTAAGGCACTGCTCCCAGCAGGAAGTGATGGCGGTGATCTTCGGCAGCAATTCCAGTGTTTTTTCCGTGGGATACAGCTCCATGACCCGCTTATCCGATTGGGAGGGCTTGCGGATAATAAAGCCGTCCTCCTCCAAAGCGGCTGCCTGCCGGGCAACATTGCTCTTATTGATACAAATGCGCCGGGCCAGCTGATCCTGAGAGATCCCGGGGCAGGCGCAGATCTCCGTCAGATAGCTGGAGTGGCAGCCCTTCAGACCGAAGGGGCTGAGCATATCCATTTTATATTGGGAACTGCAGCGGGCGATTTCCATAATGTCACGGGTGATTTCGGACATGGTATATCCTCCTTGCACAAATGTTGCGTATGCAACTATTTTATCAGCAGACGGCGGGGTTGTAAAGATTTTTTTGGAGGATGCATGCCACAATCTGGGAAAAATGTTGAAACAGTGCTGCCGATGTGATATTCTGGACAAAAGGAGGGGGACTTTGTATGAAAAAAATCGGGATCATATCGGTAGCCCTGTGCCTTGTTTTTGCGCTGCTGCTCAGCGGCTGCAATTCCACGGAGCTTTGGATGCTGTTTCATGGATATACGGCTTTTTCGGATGTAGAATATACCCGCCCGGATGTGGAAGCGGTTCGGCAGGCGGCCAAGGATCTGGAAGCGCAGCTGCAGAAGGAGCAAAAAGTGGAAAAACTCATGGAGTATGTGTACGCCTTTTACGGCGCATACCATGATTTCTACACCAATTACGCACTGGCGGATATCTATTACTGCAAGGATATGACAGACCTCTACTGGGAGGACGAGTATACATATTGTTTGGAAAACGGAACGGATGTGGACGCTCTGCTGGATCAGATCCTGCGGGCGCTGGCGGCATGTCCGCTGAAGAGCGAGCTGGAAAGGGAGGAATACTTTGGCCCCGGCTTTTTTGATGCCTTTCAGGGGGAAAGCTTCTGGACAGAGGAATTTACGGCGCTGATGGAGCAGGAAGCCCAGCTTGTGAGCCGGTACTATGATCTGAGCGCCCAGGCACTGGAGGCGGCAGATGAGCAGACCTATTATGCGGTTTACGGCACCCAGATGGGACAGCTGTTTGTGGAGATGGTAGCGCTGCGGCAGAGGATCGCGGAAGAGGCCGGCTATCCGGATTATCTCAGTTTTGCCTATGATTTTTATTACGACCGGGATTACACTCCCCAGCAGGCGCAGCTCCTGCTGGAGGAGATCCGTGTGGAGCT
The DNA here is from genome assembly GCA_045576415.1 of Faecousia sp. Lineage (GTDB taxonomy): Bacteria > Bacillota > Clostridia > Oscillospirales > Oscillospiraceae > Faecousia. The sequence goes on from JAZNGJ010000027.1 coordinate 14,655, forward strand.
GGTGCCGCTGTACCGGCAGACGGCCATGAGCGATGTCTGGGAGCTGGGGAGAGCGGAATGTTTTGAAAAGCAAACTTATGATTATGTAAAGAATTGCGCTGCCGCCATGGGCGGCACGGTGCAGGAAGCCTTCCGGCTGATGGAAGCTGCGGATCTTTACGATATCTCTTATGGAGAGAATAAGTACAATGCTTCCTTTGAGATATTCCTGACATCCTATTTTGAGCCGTATGTGTTTCTGAATCCTTCTTTAAGTGTTTACGATCAGCTGACCTTTGCCCATGAATTCGGCCATTTCTGCAATGACTTCGCATCCGGCGGCAGCGTGGCGGGAATCGATGTGGCGGAAATCTTCTCCCAGGGTATGGAGTATCTGAGCCTGTGCTACGGCGAGGCTACCGCAGAGCTGCAAAAGCTGAAAATGGCGGATTGCTTGAGCATTTATGTGGAGCAGGCGGCCTATGCCAGCTTTGAGCAGCAGGTCTATAGCCTGACGGGGGAAGACCTGACAGCGGAAAATATATATGCCCTCTATGAGCAGACAGGAAATTCCTATGGCTTTGATGTGTGGCAGTGGGACAGCCGCAGCTTTGTGCAGGTGACCCATTTCTTCACGAATCCGCTGTATGTGATCAGCTATGTGGTCAGCAATGATGCCGCACTGCAGATCTATCAATTGGAGCGGGCAGAGAAAGGCGCGGGACTGAAGCTGTATGAGTCCCAGCTGGCAACGCTGGAAGGGCAGTTCCTTGCGTTCGTAGAGTCGGCAGGACTGGAAAGTCCTTTCGTGGAGGGGCGGCTGGCAGATACCCGGAAGCTGCTGGAGGATATGCTGAAATAAAAAAGACGCGCCCAAGGGCAGTGCCGAATAAGGATGTTATCGTAGGGGCGATTCACGAATCGCCAACAAAAAGCCGACAGGTTTTGTGCCTGTCGGCTTTCTTATTGTAGGGCGGGGGCTTGCTCCCGCCGCTTCGCATTCCTTTATCGCAAGTTTCGCCTTTGTGGCACAAATGCACCGGGCGAGCCCGGGCTCCATGGCGTTGGTTGATTTTTACAATCTTGAGTGGTATAATGATTGCACTGATAAATTGGAATTTCTAAATTCCTGTTGTAAAAGCAAAAGGAGCATAAGAACTGTGAATTTTGTTTGGTATGATTATAATCCCAACACAATGAACTTCGTTGAAAAATGGTTGGATGAAAGTGCTGTCGAATCCACGGGATTAGACGAGGGCTTTCGAGCTTTTTATGAATACTGGGTAAATCAAGATGGATTTGTTGTTGGAGAGAATTTCTGGTGCAAAGTCACTTTCGAAAACGATAAGCCTTTTGCTGTTATTGCCTTTTGCCAGTACGAAAGTAAAATTATTATTATGGAAGTATTGATTGCGCCTGAAAAACGAGGTCAGGGCAAAGGCTCAAAACTGCTCAAAGAACTTCTTAGCAGCGAAGAGATAATTGGTTTTGCAATACAAAAAAGTGAAGCAGTAATATATTCAAGCAATATAGCATCACAAAAGGCATTTGAATATGCTGGATTTAAATATCACCACAACCACAAAGATGGAAATGGGGATAGTATGTATTATGTTTACGAGGGCAGTTCCTTAAGTACAATCTAATCTTCAAATTTTATTTGTTGAACAGATGAAATCGGCACCCAAGGTGGGTGCCGATTTTGTATATTAGGGTATAGCGGCGGGAGCAAGCCCCCGCCCTACATATAATTGAAGATTCGTGTGCAATTCGCGAATCGCCCCTGCGGTGAAGGACCGTCCGGGAGGCGGGTCCCTACATAGGCAACATCCCTATGCGTAGCCGCCCAAGGCGCGTCTTTTTTACATCATAGGCTTGATTTTTCTCCGGAAGATCCGGGCAAAGAAGAATACCGTTACCATCAGGCTGAACACTTCCGCAATGGGAAAGGCCCACCAGACATTGGCAACATCCCCGGTAAGGCTCAGCAGGTACGCACTGGGCAGCAGCACGATCAACTGGCGGCACAAGGATGTGATGGTGGAGTAAATGCCGTCACCCATGGCCTGGAAGCTGGCACTGAGGGCGATGCCAAAGGCCGCTGCGGGGAAGCACAGGCTGATGATCCGCAGGGCGCTGCGGCCGATTCGCAGGAATTCATCCGACGGATTAAAAATGCCCAGCAGCAGATCCGGGAAAAATTGGAAGATCAGCAGTCCGGTCACCATGATGCACAAGGCTGTCAGCGAGGCACGCAGCAGAGTCCCTGTGATCCGCTTGGGATTCCGGGCACCGTAGTTATAGGCTACGATGGAGATGGTGGCATTGTTGATGCCGAACAGGGGCATAAAGAAGAAGCTCTGGAGCTTGAAATAAATGGCGAAAACGCCGGTGGCGGTCTCGTGGAAGCCCTGCAGGATCTGGTTCATGCCGAAATTCATAATGGAGCCAATGGCCACCATGATGATGGAGGGGATGCCTACGGTAAGGATGGGACCCAGAGTCTTGGCCCTGGGTTTCAGATAGGAAAGATGGAACTGCACATCGGGATTGCACTTGAAGTTGAAGATCACCGCCAGAATGGCAGCGATCCACTGACCGATGACGGTGGCAATGGCAGCGCCGGCAATACCCATGGCGGGAATACCCAAAGGTTCGACACCGAAAATGAATACAGGATCTAAAAGAATGTTGATTACGGCACCGCTGCCCTGGGTGATCATGGTATAGAAGGTGCGGCCGGAGGACTGCAGAAGCCGCTCACCAAGCACCTCTACGAAAATCCCCAGAGCGCCAATGCAACAGATGGAAATGTAAACAGTACCGCCGTTTACGGTTTCCGCCACATCGGACTGGATTTCAAAATAGGGCCGGGCACCGAAAACGCCGAACAAGATGAAGGCAACGGTTGCCAGCAGCACCAGGAATACACCGTTGCCGGCAGCCCGGTTGGCGGCTTTCTGATCCCCTTCGCCCAGGGATTTGCTCAGCAGGGAATTGACACCCACGCCGATACCGGTGGCGAAGCCGATCTGAATATTCTGGATGGGGAAGGCCAGACCCAGCGCGGTGACTGCACTTTCGGAGATCTGGGATACATAGATACTGTCTACCACATTGTAAAGCGCCTGCACGATCATGGCAATGATCATGGGCAGAGCCATGGTGAAAAGCAGTTTCCCGATGGGCATGGTGCCCATTTTGTTTTCCTGAGGGAGTCGATTTTCTTTGGACATAATTTTTCCTTTCATTCTGCAAACATAACTTTTACATTATACAGGAGAATTCACATAGAAGCAATCCCCTGTGCAAAAGAATTTCCCAGGCCGGGTTCGGTCTGGGAAGTTTCTCTCCAGTAGGAGCTGTTGATGTTCTGGTTGATGCCCACTGCGGGAATTACAGTCTGGGCGGAAAGATCCGAGAGGATGACACGGCGGGCACACATAAAGTGGTATTCATAATAGGCGTGCTCCAGATTGACCACGGCAACACCGCCGCTGCCGGAGTGGATCATCTGACCGTTGCCGATATAGATGCCCACATGGGATGCAAAATGGCCCCAGCCGGTGGTATTCTGGAAGAAGACCAGATCACCGCACTGCAGATCGTTCTTGCCAATGATCACGCCGTCCTGCAGCTGGGCAGCAACCGTGCGGCTGATGCTGAAGCCCAGATTGTTGAATACATACTGGGTAAGGCCGCTGCAGTCAAAGCCTCTGGGGGAAGTGCCGCCGGAAACATAAGGAACGCCCTGATAATTCAGAGAGAAAGCGCGAACCTGGCCCTTCAGAGACAGCGCCTCCTGAGGGGAGAAGGTATTCAGGATCTTGGTTTCGGAAGAACCCGCAACGCAGTTTACATAATATTCTTCGTTATCCCTTTGCGCGACCTGACTGATGGCGATGTAGCCGGTCATATCGTAGCAATCGATGCGGTAAAAGTTGCCGTATGTACCCAGAACGGTGACTGTGGTGCCGTTTTCCAGACAACCGATCACAGTAGAGCCGAAGTGGGCGCTGTAGCGCACAAAGCTGGCGGTCTGCTCCGGAGCGGCAGTAGATTCCTCAGCAGAAGGGGCGGTGGCTGCAGGATCGTCGGCAGGGAGCGCGAAAGCCTGCTTGGGAGCAAAGGTTACCATGGCGCACAGCAGCAGTATTGCGGCAACGATTCGTTTGAAATCCAGCATGTTTCGACTCCTTCCTGATTGCATTTTTGTTTTCAAACGGTTACAATCCGGTTACGGATTATAACACGGAGTTTACAGATTGTCAAGGGTTTTGGGCGGTCAAACAGGGCGGTTTTTAGGGTAATTGTGCACAAAAAAGTGTTTTTGGGCGATTTTTGTGGGGCTTTTCGGTGAAGTTGGGTTACAAAAAATGGGCTGCAAAGCAGCACATATACAATTTCAAAAATGTATTTCAGGGACTGGATTTTTTCTGCCTTTGCATATATAATGGGGGCAGATCATATAGGAGGCGGAAAAATGAAATTTGGATTTGGCGTGGATCTGGGCGGCACCACCGTTAAGATCGCCTATTTTGATGAAAACGGTACGATGCTGGATAAGTGGGAGATCCCTACGGTGACGGCTGACGGCGGTGACCGGATCCTTCCGGATATCGCGGCAGCGGTCAATGGCTATATTGAGAAGAACGCACTGGACAGAGCGGCGCTGGTGGGTATCGGTATCGGCGTGCCCGGCCCGGTCATCGGGGGCGGCGTTGTGAAGGTGTGCGACAATCTGGGCTGGGGCACGGTGGATGTCCGGTCTGTCCTTTCCGGTCTGACAGGCCTGCCGGTCAGCGTTGGCAATGATGCCAATGTTGCCGCGCTTGGCGAAAGCTGGAAGGGCGGCGGCAGGGATTGCCGCAATATGGTGCTGGTGACGCTGGGTACCGGTGTGGGCGGCGGCATTGTGGTGGACGGCAAGCAGGTCTGCGGCGTATTCGGTGCCGGCGGTGAGATCGGACATATGGTGCTGGTGCCGGATGAGAAGGAGTACTGCAATTGCGGCAAGCGGGGCTGCGTGGAGCAGTTCTGTTCCGCTACCGGTATCGTTCGGGTGGCCAAGCGGTATCTGGCGGCCCACAGGGAAGAAAGCAGCCTGCGGGAGCTGGAAAAGCTGACGGCAAAGGATGTGTTTGATGCGGCGGGTGCCGGCGATGCGGCAGCCCGGGCGATACTGGAGCAGGTTTATGACTACATGGGTCAGTTCCTTGCCAATATCGGCTGCGTGGTGGATCCGGAGGTGTTTGTATTCGGCGGCGGCGTCAGCAAGGCCGGACAGCCCTTGCTGGATGGAGCCAGACGGGCCTTTGATAAGTATGTCTACCACGCTTCCACAGATGTCCGGTTTGCGCTGGCATCCCTTGGCAATGACGCCGGTGCCTACGGCGCTTTCCGGCTGGTAAAGGACGAATACGGAAACTAAATACATAAGGGCGTGCCAATGGCACGCCCTTAGTGCATATGCGGTTTTGTTTATCCGAACAGCCGGGTGTCCAGATGCCGGACTTTCATTGTATAATATAGAAGCGTGCCCAGCGTCAGCAGGACGGCGGCCTCCCCAATGGCGACATAGAGGGCATTGATCCCAAACCCGCCGCCGATATACACACTCAGCTCCCAGCCTACGAGCAGTGCGTTAAAAAGGGCGGGCATGAGCATTCCGGGCAGCGGATAGCCCTTCACTGTCAGCTTTCGGGTCAGCCACATGGAAGCTGCGGCAAAGGCTGTGGCAAGGCTTCCCACCAGAAAGTCCAGAGGTAGAGCACCGACAAAGGAAAGGTTAAAGATCAGGCAGCCAACGGTTAGACCGGGAATGGCGGCAGGTGTGAAGAAGGCCAGCACGCACAGGGCTTCCGATACCCGGAACTGGATGGCCCATGTGGACGAACCGGGGATCAGTAGATTTTGCAGATGGGTCAGCGCCGCATACAGGGCAGCGATCAGCGCCGCATGGGCAAGAAATCGGGCTTTACGGGTCATACATACTCCTTAAACAGAAAAATGGGCGCAGAACGCACCCATCCACAAAAAATGAGCGCATACTGCGCCCACCCCTAGTCCCTAGTTTTGTTTACCGACAGGATGGTTACGAACTGTCCTATAGAATTGCGGTTAGTATAGCATGGGAAAGGGGACACTGTCAAGTGGGAGAATGCGGAAAATCGATTGACGAAAAGCAGCGTCTATGCTATTATTATCTTTAGTGAATCTTTACCAATTTGATAATAAAGGAGTAAATAAAATGTTTGAAGCGTTTTTTGCGTGGTACAACGGCCTGACCGATACGCTCATCGGCTCCCTTGCCTTGTTTGCTGTGGGTCTGGTGCTGCTGATCAAAGGCGGCGACTGGTTTGTAGACAGTGCGACGGGTATTGCCAAGCGGTTCCGGGTGCCGGAGATCATCATCGGCGCGACGGTGGTTTCTATCGGCACCACATTGCCGGAGGTCATGGTTTCCGCTACGGCTGCTGTCAATCAGAACGGCGCCATCGCCTATGGCAATGCCATTGGTTCGATTATTTGCAATACCTCTCTGATTGCCGCATTGACCATTGCCATCCGTCCTGCGCCGGTCAACCGGAAGGCCATCTCCATGCCGGTGCTGTTCTTCTTCCTGTCCGCCGCCATTTATATGGTCGCGGCCTATGTCTTTGGCACCTTTGACCGCTGGCTGGGCATCGTGATGCTGTGCGTATTTGCCATCTACATGATCCTGACCATCCGCCAGGGCTTTAAGAACCCCGATGCAGCAGTGCATGAGGAAGAAGAGGAAGGCCCCAAGGGCTCCCTTTTGAAGGATGTGATCGTGCTCATCGTAAGCGCGGCGCTGATCGCTGTGGGCGCGGATATGCTGGAAGGTTCCTCTGTTTCTCTGGCTACCATGGCCGGTATCCCCACTGAGGTTGTTGGTGTCACCATCGTTGCCCTGTGCACCAGCCTGCCCGAATTGGTCACTGCCATTACCGCTCTGGCCAAGGGTCACGGCGCATTGTCGCTGGGTAATATCATCGGTGCCAATATCTTCAATCTGGTGTTGGTTTCCGGTGTGGCCGTTACCATTTCTCCTTTCTCTGTTCCTGAGGGAAGCACCATCTTCGGCCAGAATACCTCTCTGGTGATGGAGATTCCTGTTATGGTAGCGGTCATGGCGCTGATGACACTGCCAGCTCTCTTCAAAAAGAAGCTGTTCCGCTGGCAGGGTGCCGCGCTGCTGACCATCTACGCTGCCTTTGTTGTGACCCAGGTGCTTATCGCACTGCATGTGATCTGATGTTTAAAAGCCGCCCGAACGGGCGGCTTTTCAGATTGCAGAGGATAAATGCGTATACAAAAATCCCCGACCGCTTGGTCGGGGATTTAAGCTTTTGAAAATTACTTACCGGCGTTGGCGATCTGAGCAGCCACTTCGTCAGCAAAGTTCTCTTCCTTCTTCTCGATGCCTTCACCCTTGATGAAGTGAACAGCGTCGACGAAGGTGATCTTGCCGCCCAGCTTCTTGGCGGAGTCAGCAATGTAGCCGGCCACGTCGCCCTTGAAGAGGTCGGAGCGGACGAATTCCTGCTGCAGCAGGCAGCTTTCCTTGTAGAAAGCAGCGAGCTTGCCCTGCGCGATCTTTTCCTTGACAGCGGCGGGCTTGCCGGCCATCTTGGGATCGTTGTCCATCAGAGCCACCTGGACCTGCATTTCCTTGTCCACATCAGCCTGAGGAACCTGAGCCTTATCCCAGTACTTGGGATTCATAGCGGCGATCTGCATGGCAACGTTCTTGCCCACTTCGGTGACATCGATGTCGCCTTCCACAGCCAGGTTGACCAGAACGCCGTGGGTGCCGCCCATGTGAACATAGGCAACGGAGGTGTTTTCAGCAAAGCGGACGAAACGGCGGATCTGCATGTTTTCGCCGATGGACATGACCTTCTCCTGCATGATCTCGGTGACGGTCAGGGTGGAGTTGGGATAGGTGCAAGCCTTCAGAGCTTCCACATCAGCGGGGTTCTGCTGGGCGACAACGGTAGCCAGGTTCTTGACAAGATCCAGGAAAGCGTCGGTCTTGGCAGCAAAGTCGGTCTCGGAGTTGACTTCGATCACGACACCCACACCGCCGATGTTGGCAGCGTAAGCAACGCCTTCAGCGGCAACGCGGTCAGCCTTCTTGGCAGCCTTTGCCAGGCCCTTTTCACGGAGCCAGTCAACAGCCTTATCCATATCACCGTCGGTGGCCTGAAGAGCCTTCTTGCAGTCCATCATGCCGACGTTGGTCATTTCACGGAGAGTCTTAACGTCCTGAGCGGTAAAAGCCATTTTTGTATCCTCCTATAGTAGATCTGGTTGATTACTCAGCTTCGACAGCCTCGACAGCTGCAGCTTCTTCAGCGACAGCGTCCTCGCCCTGACGGCCTTCGATGGCAGCGGATGCCATAGCGGCGGCGATCAGACGGATGGCGCGGATAGCGTCGTCGTTGCCGGGGATGACATAATCGATCTCATCGGGATCGCAGTTGGTATCAACGATAGCCACGATGGGGATGTTCAGCTTGCGGGCTTCGGCGATGGCGTTGCGCTCCTTGCGGGGGTCAACGATAAACAGAGCGGCAGGCAGCTTCTTCATTTCCTTGACGCCGCCCAGATACTTCTCGAGCTTTTCGATCTCGCCCTGCAGCTGAATGACTTCCTTCTTGGGCAGCATAGCGAAGGTGCCGTCCTCTTCCATCTTGCGCAGCTGAGCCAGACGGTCGATACGGGTACGCATGGTGCGGAAGTTGGTCATCATGCCGCCCAGCCAGCGGGCGTTGACATAGTAACCGCCACAGCGGGCAGCTTCTTCCTTGATAGCGTCCTGAGCCTGCTTCTTGGTGCCAACGAACAAAACGTTGCCGCCATTAGCGGAGATCTCACGAACGAAGTTGTAGGCTTCCTCCAGCTTCTTAACGGTCTTCTGCAGGTCGATGATGTAGATACCGTTACGCTCGGTGTAGATGTAGGGAGCCATTTTGGGGTTCCAGCGGCGGGTCTGGTGACCGAAGTGAACACCGGCCTCCAGCAGTTGCTTCATAGATACGACAGCCATTTTGATTTTCTCCTTTTTGTTTGTTCCTCCACCCCGATCATCTCGGAGGGCCCACTTATAAAAGCAACATGGGCGGCCGATCACCGGGTGTGTGGTGTAATTATTGTCGTGGCATAAACCCACGCCGATACATTATAGCGAAACCATTCGCATTTTGCAAGTATTATTTTCAAAAAATTGTGATTTTATTCCACTTTTTCTCAAATAAAGAAAGACCCGGATCTGTCCGGGTCTGTTTTTGTGCATTTTTCGCAAATATCACATTCCCCAGGGCTTATGGCGGGGGACGCAACACTCCTCCGGCTTCGTTTCCACCAGGATAATATCCGGGCCGATGCGGCGGATGCACTGCCAGGGGATCACATAGTCATCCCTTCGGCCAAACAATCCCAAAAAGCGGCACGGGCCCGGAACGATGATGGATCTGACACAACCTTCCGGCACATCGACCTGGATATCACACACAAATCCCAGCCTTTGGCCATCGGCTACGCAGATCACCTCTTTGCACCGCAATTCTGACATCTTTACCGTCATAGCTCATTCCTCCCCATAATTACTTGGTGAAGAATATGCGCCGAAGGCGGCGATTATGATATGGTAAATTGTTGTTTACGCGACGATGCCATTTTGCATCGCAAAATGGCCGGCGGGAGCAAGCCCCCGCCCTACGATAGTAATTATCGTAAACAACAATTTACCTTACGAAACGCTGATGCTTTTCCGCATTGCGGAAATAGCGCCCTTTTCCAATCTGGAAACCTGGGCCTGGGAGATCCCCAGCACATTGGCCACCTCCATTTGGGTCTTTCCGTCATAAAAACGCAGCGACAGGATTTGTTTTTCCCGTTTTCCCAGCGCGCTGAAGGCATCCCGCAAAGCAATGTGCTCCATCCAGTTATTCTCCGTATTTTTGGTGTCGCGGACCTGATCCATCACAGTCAAAGGATCTCCCCCGTCGGAATATACGGGATCATACAGACTCACCGGCGCACATACCGCATCCAGCGCCTGGCTGACCTCCTCCACCGGCAAAGCCAGTTCATTGGCGATCTCCTCCAATGTGGGTTCCCGGCCCAGAGCCAATGTCTGCGCTTCTTTGCACTGCAGCACCCGGTAGGCCACATCCCGAATAGAGCGGCTGACCCGGATGGCAGAATTATCCCGCAGATAGCGTCGAACTTCCCCGGCAATCATAGGCACCCCATAAGTGGAAAAACGAACATTTTTGGTGGGATCAAAATTGGCGATGGCCTTCATCAGGCCGATGCATCCCACCTGAAACAGGTCATCCGGACTTTCTCCCCGTTTCTCGAAGCGTTGGATCACACTGAGTACCAGCCGCAGATTGCCTTCCACCAGCTGTTGACGGGCCAGTTCGTCCCCATTTTGCGCTGCCAGCAGAAGGGTCTGCATTTGTGTGGGTGTCAAGGTTTTCAGGCGGGCGGTGTTTACACCGCAGATCTCTACTTTTCCCAGCATGGGTATTCCTCCTGTGAACGTTGCTGCTACCATTATTTCCCGCCGACCAAAATCAATACCCCATTGTGTTTTGTATGTTTTTCACAAAGTTTTTTTCGCATCGCACCATCCGCCCTTCAATTCGGCGACATACTTCCCGTAATTTTGCAACTTTTTCGAGCAATTTCGATCTGCGGTTGTCTTTATTTTCCGGTGACGTAACACAGTTACTTTTTCATTATTTTCAAATTTATGCATATATGTATTCACCGCCAATTCCCTCCGCAAATGTGAAAATCCCGGATTTACTTGTGGAAAACCATAACTTTTCCACATTCTCCACAGCCTTTTCCACAGGGGTTCTCCCCAGCTTTCATTCCGCCAATTATGCAGTGTGGATTTACATAATATTTTTTATGCCCCCAGGAAAAACACCGACTTTTTTACGCAACTGACATAATTACCATACTTGTCATTTTGTGCAAAATTTTAGCACTTGACAATCTTTTCTGCCTTTCAAGGACGGACAAGCATCCATTTATCGGAACTGGATCCAAAGAAACTGCGAAAAAATCATAATTTTTTTCAAAATAGGGATTGATTTTATGGAAATTAGGTGCTACAATGTGGAACTGTACGAATATATGGCGAATAGGAGGTGTACCGAATGCCCAACATTAAGTCCTCTAAGAAGGATGTTATCCGTTCCAAGGTTGCTTACGAGAAGAACAAGGCCGAGAAGTCTGCTATGAAGACTGCCATCAAGAAGTTCGAAGCTGCTGTTGCCGCTGGCGACAAGGCTGCTGCCGAGGAGACCTACAAGGTTGCCGTCAAGGCTGTTGACCAGGCTGCTCTGAAGGGTCTTCTGCACAAGAACAATGTTGCTCGCAAGAAGAGCAGCATGACCCTGAAGCTGAACAAGCTGGCCTGATTTCTCTGAAAATATCTCCCTCCTGACATTTCTCGGAGGGAGTTTTTTCATTTTATATGGGTGATTGACAAATTGCAGTTTATCTGTCTGTTGGCGATGCCAACAATGCAGAATGCAGGATGCAGAATGCAAAATCATTGTGTCGCCTACGGCGACTTATTTTAATCATTTCCGAAGGAAATACCGCAATTTTGCATTTTGCATTTTTCATTTTGCATTTGGGGCGTCAGCACGATAATCTGCAATTTGTGGTTGCGGTTTGGGAGCGGATTTGCTATACTGGCAAAAAAGGGGGGATATGCCGTGAAGTGTGATTGTCATATGCATATGATCCTGGATGGTCGGGAATGGAAGGCTGCCATTGACAGGCATAGAAAAAGCCCGGAGGAGGGCTTCATCCGGGGCGTATTGCAGACCTATCAGGGATTGGGCTATACCTATTTGCGGGATGGCGGCGACCGTTGGGGCGCCGGCAAACGGGCCAGGGAACTGGCGGCAGAGTATGGCATTTGTTATCGTACTCCCCTGTCACCGCTGTGCCAGGCCGGGCATTACGGCGGATTTATTGGAGAAAAATACGGAAATCTCCGGGAATATGCTGAATTGGTAAAAAAACAGCGGGATAATGGGGCGGATTTCATTAAGATCATGATCTCCGGGCTGATGGATTTTGACCGCTTTGGTGTTCTGACGGAGCCGGGGATGGATCCCGGACAGATCCGGGAATTGATCCACATTGCGCACGAGGAAGGCTTTTCTGTGATGGCCCACGCCAACGGCGCCCGGACGGTGGAGGCGGCGGCTGAAGCTGGGGTGGATTCGGTGGAACACGGCGCCTATCTGGATACAGATGCGCTGGCGGCTATGGCGCAAATGGGCACGGTTTGGGTGCCGACCCTATCCACCATTGGCAACCTGCAGGGAAAAGGCCGTTTTGAGGAGCAGGCGGTGTCCCGGATCCTGGACAGCGCACTGGGAAATGTGGCAGAATTTGCCGCCATGGGTGGCCTGATCGCCTGCGGCAGTGATGCCGGCGCCTGGGCGGTGCCCCACGGCTGCGAGACGGAAGAAGTCTGGCTGACCCGGGCATTGGGGGCGGATACGGCTGCGATCCTGCAAAGGGGCAACCAAAGGATCAGGGAGAAATTTTAATAAAAAAGGGAGCGTGCGCTCCCTTTTGCTATTATCCAAATGCATCCAGCACCAGCTTGAAGGTGCCGTAGGCACCGGCATCGTTACCCAGCTTGGCGATGGCAAACTCCGCGCCGGAGGCGGCGTGGAAAATGTGCTTGGCAAAATAAGGACGGATGCCGTCCAGCAGCATCTGACCGGCTTTGCACACACCGCCGCCCAGCACTACTACCTCCGGGTCGATGACACAGCAAAGGTCTGCCAAAAATTCGCCCAGATGATCGTAGTAGTCCTCCAGGATCTCCAGGGCAACGGCATCGCCGGCTTTGCCGGCATCAAATACATCCTTGGCCATTATTTTTTCTGTATGACGCAGAGAAGACGGGGCTTCGGTGGCGGCCAGGTGCCGTTTTGCCAGCCGTACCACACCGGTGGCGGAGCAATACTGCTCTGCGCAGCCGAATTTTCCGCAGCCGCAGGCTTCGGTTTC